>JBCBCD010000393.1:0-6599 GCA_038530915.1 Bacteroidota bacterium | reverse complement strand
CTTTCTTCGGCTGTGCCATCAGCCACTTTGGGATCTTCATAAGTTAAAGGTAACCTCCAGGAAGCTCCAGGAATAAAAGGACAATTTACATCTGCTTCAGAACAAGTCATGATGGCGGCAAAGTCCTTTTTAGGATTATCCGGATGATCATAAACTTTAGAAAAACAGATGACTGGTTCCGCTTCTTCAGCAAAGGATACTTGATACTTTGGGTTATCTCCTTGACCTTCTTTGATTTGAAATCCAACTTCTCTCATCGCCCTGACAGCCCTTGGATTGAAAGCAGTTGCTTCCGTACCACCTGAATAGGTGTGTACTTTTTCAAATCCAAAATGATATGCTAGTGTAGCTGCCCATATTTGAGAGATGTGACTTCTTCTTGAATTATGAGTGCAAATGAAGTTTAAGTTGATTTGAGCAGACTCCTCATTTTGTTTCAACAGGTAGTCCGTAAAACGATTGAGAAGAGGAAATCTTGAGCCGTCAATAGCTTGCTCAGATAATTGTTTCAGTTTGTTATCTAGTTTTGAATACAATGACATTTTGCGTTTTTTGTTGTTCATCGCAATAATACGATAAAATGTCAATATTGCGTCATCCTTGCTCATCATTGTCGTCTTGTGACAAGTCGATCTGCATTTGCTTGATCATGTTTTTTACATAATGTCTATTCCGGCGGTTTTTTTTGCTTTTGGAACGCTTTCCATAACGTTTGTCAGTGACAGTTCGCTCTATGTCATCGGCCTTATCTATTTTATTGTAATCATTGAGGTTGGTACGTTTGGGCATCGTTTTTTCTTATTTGGGAAGTATTTAATGCAGATCCCTTTAGTGTTAAGAACTCTTTTACTAACGGTCATACTTGTGCCTATAATGGTTTATATTGCAATCCCGTTATTATCAAAGTTCTTGAAAGACTGGTTGCAATCATAATTTATAGATGATGGGTGATAGGTGATGGGTGATTTGTTTTTCTTTTGAATTAAATACACAAGGAATATGACTGTTGAGATACTTCTTAGGTATGTACATTTTATATGCATTTTTGCCATATTTTCTTCCATTGTTGGAGAGCACCTTTTGTTGAAGGAAAAAATGACAAGAGCAGAGATCAAGCGAATGGCCATTTTGGATTCAATATATGGCATAGCTGCTGTTGTTTTATTGGGAGCAGGTATGACACTTTGGTTTGTAGTAGGGAAGCCTGCTGAGTTTTATTCTAAAAATTGGGTATTTCATCTGAAGATTGGTTTGTTTGTAATTGTAGGCCTGCTTTCTATTGTACCTACCCTGTTTGTAATGAAAAATCGCAAGGGGGATCCAGAGGAAACAGTAGAGGTGCCTACCAAAATAAAATGGATGATAAGAATGGAGCTATTACTGCTATTAATCATTCCAATGACAGCATCATTAATGGCTAAAGGTATAGGATATTTTGGGGACTAATTTAAAATAATCTTTCACGTAGTAGTCATTTTCTTGACATATCTGAAAAATACCCTTATACTTGTCCTGTATTTAGTTTTAAAATATCATATCTACTATTCTTCTTCACTATTCTACTTTACCTTTTTTACAATTCACTTAAGTTATATTATAATTCTCAATAAACCACTTGGTTGTGGTTTTATTTTTGAATGTATTGCTGCATGTAATATGGTTTATATGCAGTGATATTGCCTTATGTTGACACAAATGAAATGGTTTCGCCTAAAACCAATGTATTTTCAATTTTTATTATAAAACCTAAGTTATTCTAACTATGAAGTCATTAAAAGAGGTATTAGCTGAGAATCACAAAACCAAAACCAAAGCAGAATTGATTCAACTGCTTTCTACAGTTCAAGAAGTGATTGGTGAAGCTGAATATCAAAAAGTAAGTGGTATAGCCCCCAATGAACTAAATGCTGTTACTAAATCAGAAATTCACGCTGTAATTGAGGATTTGAACCAAAGCTACAAGACGGATTGGGAAAATAATGTGGCCAACCTTTCTATCGATTTACTAAAAACCATGTTTGAGATGGTTGAAAAAGAAGAAGCTTTATTTGGTGCTGCAAATGCATCAAGTGCAGACTTTCCTGCCGAATTAAATAACATTCCCTTTGCCAAAATGATCAGTGGGCCTTTGAATGCTGCCGTGGAGGCACAAAACTCAGCTTCGATGGCAACGGCTACTTTTATCAATGAAGTAGGTTTTGAAGAAGTAGATGATGGAACAGGATCGGGGAATAAAGTCAAAAAGTTGAGAATAGCTGACTTCTCGTATTCAAAAGAAGTACCTAATCCCAATTTTGATGATACAAAGGCTGAAGACCCAACTACTAATCCAAAAACGATTAATCAAAAAACGGAAATCAAAGTTCCGTTTATTTCTATCTTAAATGTACCAAGTTTGCGTATTGAAACAGTTGATATTGATTTCAATGTAAAACTGAATTCAGTGTTTACTAAAAAGGTGGATACCAGCTTAGGAGTAGATGCAAGTCTTGGGGTTAAGTATGGCCCAGTAGATTTTAAAGTCTCAGCTTCTTACAAACGCTCTGCAAGTACCGGGGTAAAAGTAGAAAAGCAATACACTATGGGTGTAAAAGTTACTGCAACTAATGACGAGATGCCTGCCGGTTTGGAAAAAGTGCTTAATCTTTTAGCTGAATAATTTAATAGATGGTTAAGTTAGCAGATTACCTGAATTATCTCAACAATGAGATAATTCAGGCTCGTAAAAATGCCGATGAAATGGCAGTCAGGGTGGCACAGGAATACGCAAAAGACCCTTACTTGAAATACTTCAGAGTGCCGAGGTTTTCTATGCACAATATTAAAATGGATGTCCCTTTGAAAGTATCTGATATAGATGCGGATTCTTCCTATCGATTCAAAATGGATAGCAAGACTTTTATAGAAGAAAGCAACAAAGAACTTGGAAACATTTCTAAAAACTATAAAATCAAAATAATTCCAATCAACAGTAAAGTTCTTGCTTCGGAACCATTTGCTGTAGCAACAAATTTTTTGAGTGAAAGAGAATATCCCAATTCTAACTTTATTGAAGAAGCTTTAGATGATGTAGATTTTCGTGTGATGACTGAATTCTACCTTGAAATTTCAAAGGTCAGTAGTAGAGAAATAACAGAAGAAATTTTTGTTAAGATTACGAATGTCTTTAAAGATGCCTATAGGAATAGATTCATCGCCACCTCTGTTGATTTGACCAATATCTTCATCGATCCGGATACAACCAAAGATGTTGATAAAGACAAAATGTTTATCAATCTGCAAGTGGAATTGATTGAGGAAGGACTAAGAATCAATAAGGCAGTTGACAAAGACGGCAATGAAATTGAAGAAATAATTTTTGAATAATGCAAAGTTTTCTTCATTTACAAAAACAGCAGCTGGACGGCTTATTTGAGCTAATGGATACAGTCAATAGCCTATACATTAAGCGTTCTTTTAGTCTGGATGATCAGTTGGTTGATTTAATTAAGAAAGCCGAGGATTTTTTTAGACAGAATGGTCGGTCGAATAAAGCTGCTGAAGTGGGTAAACTCCATATTTATTTAGAAACTGCTTTGAAAGGAATTGATCCTGAGCGCCTGGAAAAATTAAAAACCGGACGTAGAGAAAACATATGGATTTCTTCCTTCCATTGCATTTGTGGTGTACAAGATGTACTGGGAACCAATTTTGAAGAGATAGAAGTAAAACTCAATAAGGCGAAGGATACCTTAGGCCAGGTAATACTCTCTGCATTACAATCACAACTCATTGATATGGATACGTTACAGGGCATACAAAGCCTGGATCAAGTAAAAGCGTTTTGGATGAGCTTACTACAAAGTGAACAAATTGCATTGATAGACAAACAATTGCGATTGACGATACACGAACAAGATTTAATTATTCTACTCGATAAAATTATTGAACAACTTAAATAGGAAACATGCAAGCCCCAAAAAAATACATACTACTAATGGATGATGATCATCCTTCTCAAGTCCAGAAAGTAAGTAGAGACTTAAATGTCAAGTTAACTTCCTCTGCAGAATTAAGCAGTCAGGTAAAGGCACATCAAGTGTTTGAGCAGGGAGATGGTTTGTTTTTCAAAAACTTAAATGTAGCGGTAGTTGAAAGCATTGAAGCTGAAAAGATGAAGTCAGTGGCAGAGCAGAATTCCAATATTATTTATTGGGAAGAGGAAAAGGTCTTTTCAATCCAGGATTCAAAATCTCTTCTTCAATCAATGAAAGAAGATTTAGCAGCTCTGTCCATTAAGCTTGAAGAACTAGAGAAAATCATTCAGTCAGAAACCGAAGTGGATACACCTAAGGATACCAAGTTTTCTTGGGGGATGGGAGCCATTGGAATACATGAAAGTAAGCTTACAGGTAAGGGGGTTAATATAGCAATTCTCGATACTGGTTTTTTTGCCGCTCATCCTGATTTCCAAAATCGAGATTTGATGGGCAAGTCATTTATTAAAAATGAAAGCTGGGATAAAGATGGGAATGGTCATGGCACTCACTGTGCAGGTGTCGCTGTTGGGGATACCTCACAAGATGGTTTCAGATACGGCATCGCTAACGAAGCTTCCATTGCTATAGGCAAAGTTTTGAAGGATAATGGTTTGGGAAGTAGCAGTGGTATTATAGATGCAATAGACTGGGCCTTAGAAAAACAAATGGACATTATATCCATGTCATTTGGGTTGAGGGTAAAAATAGGGGAAGCGCCATCTCCGATTTTTGAATTCATAGGTAGAAAAGCACTCAATCAGAACTGCTTGCTCATTGCTGCTGCAGGTAATGATAGTGATAGACCCAATTTGCCACGTCCTGTATCCAGTCCTGCCAATGCCGAATCAATTATGGCGGTAGCAGCCTTGGATCAACAATTAAGAGTTGCAAAATTCTCTAATGGTGGTATCAATGCAAGTGATGGCGGTAGGATTGATTTAGCCGCTCCCGGAGTAGAAATTTTTAGCGCACACTCCATGAATGCCACCAATCCTTCTTTGTATACCAACATGAACGGAACCAGCATGTCAACCCCACATGTAGCTGGCTTGGCCGCTCTCTACAAAGAAGCCTTTCCTAATCTTTCAGCGGCGGAACTCTGGTTGAAACTGGAAAAAAATGCGAAAAAACTGACCGGGCAGAAGTTTAGAGATGTAGGAAATGGATTGGCTTATATTTTGTAGGGTGTAGGGTGTAGAGGGTCAAAACTTCTACACCCTACACCAAAAAAATATTCTCACCGCCCGTAGGGTTCTCAATTTTTTGTCATCTAAGTAAGTGTTGGACACAATTACAGTCTCTTAAATCAAATAAATAGATGAACAAAAAAGTATTATTTCTTTTAGTAGCAGCAACTCTAAGCTTTACTGTCATTGCAAATGCTCAAAATCAAGGCAATCGAAATGGTCGTCAAGGCCAACCAAAGATAACAGAAGAAATGCGTGCCGAACGCATTGAAAATTTGACCACTCAGCTGGCTTTAAATGAAAGTCAGAAAGCCACATTAATTAATTTGGAAGCAGAAATGCATGAATCAATGACCGCATTAATGGAAAATGGTCAGACGAATCGCAATGCGATGCGAAAAGAAATGAAAGCACTTCAGGATAAGATGACTACAGGGATGAAAGAAGTATTGTCAGAAGAGCAATTCGAGAAGTACCAAGCTATCATGAAAGAAGAACAAAAAAAGAGAAGACCTCCCCGTCAGGGTCAAAGATAAAGTAGTAGATTGTTGATTATTTTATAATGCGTACGAAGTCCGATAGCAATTCTCACTGAATTTTATCGGGCTTTTTATATAGGTATAGCGGAATTTATTCCGCTAAATGAAAAGCTAGATCAGCTTACTCAAAACCAACTCAAAGCCAGGTAAAACATCCTCACCTGAAAGGACTTGTTGAAAAGAATCAATTATTTCTATTTCTCGTCCCAAACGATAAATGTAAATCTTCTTATTAGCAGGGTCAATCAACCATCCTAGTCGACATCCATTATCTATATACTCTTGCATTTTTACCTGAGTTTTTTTCAAGCTATCGCTAGGGGAAAGAATTTCAATAACAAAATCAGGACAAAGAGGGGCAAACTTGACTAATAATTTAGAGTCAATAGCATTTAGTTGCTTATTAGAAACCCAGGATACATCTGGCGATCTTACCGAGCCATTAGGCAAAGTGTAACCAGTACTTGAATCCCCTGTTTTTCCTAATTTAGAAGACCTATTCCATAAAGTAACTTCAGCATTTAGTTCTGCGTTAAAGTTACCTGTTTTAAATCCGGATGGTGACAGAACAATAATGGTTCCATCGGCTTCTCGTTCAATATTGAGATTCCGATTGAGTTGACAAAATTCAAAGAAAGCATCGTCCGAGAACTCAAAATTGAGAATCAGAGGAACTTCTGCTTCAATGGCAAATTTTTGTATTAGAGTTGAAGTCATCAGTTTGAATCGTAAAAGGTACAGCGGAATTTATTCCGCTAAATGATAAAGTTAGATCAGTTTACTCAAAACCAACTCAAAACCAGGTAAAACATCCTCACCTGAAAGGACTTGTTGAAAAGAATCAATTATTTCTA
>JBCBCD010000392.1:0-6601 GCA_038530915.1 Bacteroidota bacterium | reverse complement strand
GTCGTATCAGTGAAGGTGTAATAGTCATTCCAATATCCATTTTCACACTCGTAATAATACAAGTAAAACATCAAATCAAATGGAATGGTCTTGCTCGAAATAAGAGCAGTATTCCCATTTTCCACAAAAGACAATAGCGTTTGTACATCTAAAGAGTCCATGTACAAACCCTGTCCAATAAACACATAGTTAGCTTTTTCAATAGAATCCAAGAGCAGTTCATCGCTGAGCTTTTGTTCTATTGTTACAACTTCCTCCTCTTCATAATAAGAGCGCAAAAGGCTATTGATAATAGACGTACCATAGGGTTGGACACTCTTGCTGCGGTAAGTTTCCATCCAATTGTATCGGGTAGGAGTACGCCAAAACAAGAATACTATAATGATTAGTACCAGTATGATTGCGCTTATTATGAATATGATCCTTCTCCTGTTCATTCGTTTGATTTAGCCTGCATTAGGAAAGAACGGCACCCTGAACTGAATCAAGGAAAGTAGTGAAAGACTTTTCTATTTCCACAAAAGAATCTTTCTCCAGCTTGCGATCACCATACCAGACATTTTCAAAGATATTCGTTATGTATCGGAAAGATTCGTATAAATCACTTCCATTCATTTCTCTGATGTAATCCAAGTTGGTTTTATCTTTTTTCCATTTTATTGTATTTGACAAAGATAATTGCTTGAGGGTCTCCAGATAATAGAGCCTTACTGCAAGGGAATAGTTACCTGCTTCTTTGGCTTGGTTGATGTAATGAAAAATATCTGCTTCTTCTATGTTCTCTTCTATCTCTTCCAGGCTGACAAACTCCTTCTTGTCTTTCTTGATTTTTTTATTTCTAAAGCCCAGTTCATTACCCAAAAGGGCTCTTAATAGCAACAGTAAAACGACTATGGCCAGTATAATAAGCAGTATACGCATTAATACGGAGCCTTGGGTAAAAGAGATTCCCGGATTGGATGGACTTGATTCATAATCATCAAATGTAGCCTCATCATCAGGTACATTTTGAGTTGATTTCTTTTTCTTTTTCACTGCTTCTTCTGTAAAGTCTACCCCATTGGTCAACTCTTTCCATGTAGCCTCATCAAAATTGGTGGGCTGCACCCCTTCTTCCAGATAAGGATCAGAATATTCAACATATTCTTCTTCATCCTGTGCCATTGACAACAGGGGAAGTAGAATTAATAAATAAGCTATTAAATATCGAATATTCATTTAGCGTACGTTTTTATATCAAAACTATTCTCGTTCTATACCAAAAATCTTTTTAGAAGAGCCGATATTCTCAATTTTTTCCTTGAGATGATTGGCTTCTTTAATTTCTTTCAAGGTGTAATATTGTATCCCTATTCCACAGACGATAAATAAATACGAAAGATGTATCATGAAAATGTTCAAAAAGGTTAAAAAGATGATACTAAAGTCTGCCATATTTGATTCATCGAGATAGACTACCCAACTAATGTAATTCAAAAAAAACTGAAATAAGGAAGTATCCAATATGAAGAAGAAAAACATGACCAATAATGACATGATAATAAATAACCCGAGGGTGCGACCATAATTTCCACTCATTAAGAAAGTGCTTCTATGAAAGCTAGGGCCTAATTGTCCCTTTTCAACTTGAATGATAAACATAAAAAGCAACATAAATGGTGCGGCGAATACTATAATAAATGGAGTATACCAGTCATCTGTCCAAAAAATAAACTGTAAGAGCACCATAGCTGGCAGCAATGTCAGGAAAAATTTAAGTCCGGATCTAACATTCAGTTTTGTCGACTTATTTACAGCCCGAATTAGTATATGTTGACCTACAATAGTAAGTATCGAAAATGCAATTAGATTAATAATGGGTAAAAAAGGCATTGGCCATGCACTATTATTAAAGAATTGATCTATAGATGACAACGAGCCAAACGTATAAGAAGGAAAATAAAATAAATCTGTAGGCTTATCTCCAAACAATAAAAATGTCAGCGCACAGAATATACTTGTAGTTATCAAAGCTGTGGGGAAGATCCAGGAATAGCTGGTTCTGAAAAGCTTAAAAATATCCGCTAATATATCCCCTGAACTTTTAATACTATCCGTCGCAATTTTTGCATTTTCAGAGGGAGGTAATTTTGCATCTTTTATGGGGTTCTTAAATCCTCGTCTGGCAAGTACGATGGGATAAACTACGAAATAGAGCAAGATGAAAGCAAGGCACAAGAATATAAAAAGTCCTCGTATCCAGTCCGGAGTTTCCGTAAAACGAGTCAAGTAGCCTTCTATGAATCCTGCAAGTATAATAAGAGGAGTGATACCTATCATTATTTTCAATCCTCTTCGGGAAGATCTCTGAAATGCCTGCAATCGAGTGTAAGTACCAGGAAATAATAATCCTTTGCCCATAGTAATTCCGGCTGCACCTGCTATGATAATACAAGAAATTTCTAAGGTGCCGTGAATCCAGATGGTCAGGAAAGATTCCCAAAAAAGATCCCTTTCAATGAAAAAATACTGGAAGGTACCTACCATTATACCGTTGCTAATCATTATTACTACGCTACCCACTGCATATAAGGCTCCCGCAATGAAAGACAGGAAGGCAACAAATAGATTGTTAAAAGTAATACCAAAAGACATACCAAAGGCACCTCTTTCTTTGTAGACAGCCATGGGATCTCCATTTTCAATATTCTCAACGGTCATCTCTATGTAGGGCTCTCCAAGTATGACCGAAGCAAACTCAGGGTCCATCATACTTGAAAAGACACCGATACCCATAGAAAGTAAGAAAATGATTAAAGAAAGTCTAAATTCCTTCCGCGCGAGGTAATTGATTTGTGGTAATTCTTCCGTCCAGAATGTAACGATTTTCTTCAGGTGAGATTTCTTACTTTTATAGATACTAAAGAATACCTTTTGAGCCAAGCCATTTAGGTATACCCTTACCGATCGATTGGGATAGTAAGTCCTTGAGTAAGATAAATCGTCGGTTACTTGTATGAAAAGTTCATTTAATTTTTCAGGATCCTCATATTGTCCATCCAAAACCCGTTCAAAATCTTTCCACTTCTTCTTGTTCTGTTCAATAAAGTTAGTTTCGCGCATTAGCTCTTTGAAGTGCGTATAATAAATTTGTTACAAAGTACTAAAATAGCGCAGCTATTTTAGGCTTTAAAAACATAAATAATATCTTGTAAATTGGTTTTACATTTTATGAAAATATTTGTTTAAATACAACTATGCAAACCATTGATATTACAACGACCCAAAACGTTACCATAGAATATGAATTGGCAGTGTTGCGAGATCGCATACTAGCCTTTTTTATTGATTCTATGATATTAGGTGCCATCTACTTCTTACTCTTGATGTTGATCATAACTGCTTTTGGTCAATACATCAATGATGGAATGATGACCTATGCTTTGGGCTTTTTGATTCCGGTCATAGGATTTATGGGCTACCATTTTCTTTCAGAATTGCTCGCAAGTGGACAAAGTTGGGGGAAAAAGGCGATGGGTATTAAGGTAGTAAGACTAGATGGCAAAGAACCCAATATGACAGACTATTTGTTAAGGGCTACTTTTTTGCTGGTAGATGTGTTGGCTTGCTTAGGTGTATTGGGAACCTTATTAATAAGTACATCGAGTAAAAACCAACGTTTTGGTGACATGGCGGCCGGGACTACTGTAATTAAAGAAAAAGCGACTCAATATTTTAGATTGGAAGATATATTGAAAATCAATACATTAGAGAACTATCAGCCAAAGTATTTGGCCGTTAAAAACTTGAGTGAAGAAGATATGCTATTGGTCAAAAATGTTATTTCTCGTTACCGTAGCTTTAGTAATGAAGCTCATGCTGCTGCCATCAACAAACTAGTTGATCGTTTATGTGTTCTCTTAGAGATTCAAGAAAAACCAGCAGATAAAATCAATTTCTTGCGAACTTTAATCAGAGATTATATTGTGTTAACCAGATAAAAAAAGACATTGTCTTTTTATCTGGTTTTAAGGTAAAACCATGGGAAGAAAATTTAAGCAGAGGGTACTGGAAAATATAAAAGTTACCGGCATAGCTGATAAAGGAAAAAGCGTCGGAAGAGATCAAGATGGAAGAGTGATATTTATTGAAAATACTGTTCCCGGAGATGTAGCTGATGTTTTGGTATACAAAAGAAAGAAAGGCTTCTTTTTAGGAAAACCTACGGCTATTCATACCTATTCAGAAGATAGGACAGAGCCCTTTTGTGAGCATTTTGGAAAATGTGGTGGATGTAAATGGCAACACCTGGATTATCAGGCACAAATACGTCACAAACAAGAGGTGGTAGAGAATGCTTTACTTAGGATAGGTAAAATCGATGTAGAAACGATTTACCCTATTTTAGGCTCAAAAGAAACGACTTACTATAGAAATAAATTAGAATTTTCTTTTTCTAATAAACGTTGGTTGACCAGGGAAGAATTGGTTTCCGGAATCACCAATAAAGAAGATGTACTGGGTTTTCATTCACCAGGATCTTTTGATAAAATCATTGACATCAATCATTGTTGGTTGCAACCAGACCCATCAAACGCTATCAGAAACTTTGTAAGGAAAATAGCGATTGAACAACAACTCTCTTTCTTTGATAGCCGTGAAAATGTGGGCTTTCTAAGGAATATGATTGTTCGTGTGACCAGCCTGGGAGAAATATTGTTGATTTTTAGTTTCCACCACAATAGTGAGAAAAAAATTAAGCGCTTTCTGGATGCCTTACTTGCAGCGTTTCCACAAATAAACAGCTTGTATTACTGCATCAATCCAAAAGTCAATGACTTCATTATGGATCTGGAGATGAAACTGTATTCAGGTAAACCTTATATTGAAGAACAACTTAAGCATGTAAGATTCAGGATAGGCCCTAAATCTTTCTTTCAAACAAACACAAAACAAGCAGAAGAACTCTATCAGCTTACGGCAGATTTTGCGGGATTAACGGGCCAGGAAAATGTATATGATCTGTATACTGGAATAGGAAGTATTGCATTGTTTGTAGCTAAAGACTGCAAGCAAGTAGTGGGGATAGAAGAAATAGAAGCTGCAATTGATGATGCTAAGGTCAATGCGGAGCTTAATGATGTAAAAAATTCTGTCTTTTACGCTGGAGATGTCAAAGATATTCTCACTACTGAGTTTGCTCAAAAACATGCTAAACCGGACGTTTTGATAACTGATCCGCCTAGAGCAGGGATGCACCCTAAAGTAGTCGATATGTTGTTACAATTGGAAGCTCCTAAAATGGTATATGTGAGCTGTAATCCTGCTACTCAGGCCAGAGATTTGAACTTGCTATCTGAAAAGTATGAAGTGCTAAAGTCAAGAGCTGTGGATATGTTTCCTCATACTCACCATGTTGAGAATGTAGCTTTACTTCAGCTTAAAAAACAAACACCTTAACTTATGGAACAAAATAATGGAACCGAATTAAGAGCCAAACAAGAGGCTCTTTATATAGAAATAAAAGCTTTTCTGCAACGCCATATTCCTGTGATGCGCAAAGCGTCAGATACTATCTTAGATCAGGAAGTATCATCTTATCCGATATTTGTAATTCATCAGGCAGAAAATGTAGAATTAGGAGTCCCTTTGGTTGCCCGAGATCCGGCTCAACTTAAAGAATGGTCTATTAATGCATCTACTTTGGAAGAGATGGCAGCAAAAAAAGTAGTAGATATGGCAAGGGTCGATCGATTCAGACAAATCTTTAAGGACCCTAAAAATTATTATTGTTTGTTTATTCTTTCGGAGAATGGAGCAAACTTTTTATTTTTATAAATTATTATATGTGGATGACTATAAACAAATCCTCCCTAATACAAAACAACTAAATGAAGGTACTAATATGTGAAGGCGAAGAAGTATTGTTAACTGCTATTGAATTTCGCCTAAGAAAACAAGGATACAAAGTCGAGTTAGCTGCCAATATTGAAGAAACTTTAGAAAAGATTGAGACTGAAAAACCAAATTTGCTGATTGTTGATATTGAATCCAGCAGAGCTAATGGTTTAGAATTGATCAAAAAGGTAAGGGCAGAAAAGGATGGGAATGTTCCAATTATCATCATCGCAGATTTAGAAAATGAAGATGGGGTAATTGAGGGTTATGAGAATGGAGTTAAAGATTTTGTAACCAAACCTTTCAAGCCAGTCGAATTGGTATTAAGAGCCAGGCTTCTGCTCGGTGAATAAAATTTTTAAATAAATCACAAAGCTTGCGGTTTCTCTTGAAGAATTTCTTTAGTGTTGCTATTGATTTTCAATGCGATGCTATAGGGCAATACTATCAATTTTTCAACCTTACTCCTTTGATTTTGGATAAGGATTTGTTCTCTATGGCGGCTGCCAAAAGTTCTGGAAAGGCTTCGGGAGTGGATGCGAAAGCCTGAATGTCCATTTGAGCCAAACTAGCTGCAATATCTCTGTCAAAAGCAGGGGTGCCTTCATCATTCAATGCCAATAAGGCAATGACTTGTGCTCCGGATGCTTTAATATCATTAGAGAGCTGTACCATTTTATTTCTCATTAGCGATCTCTATGAAGGTGGTCGTCCCAATAAAATG
>JBCBCD010000391.1:0-6601 GCA_038530915.1 Bacteroidota bacterium | reverse complement strand
TAATTAAAAGTGAGCATGGTAAAAAATCAGCAAGTGGTCCAATTAAAGAAAGTATATAAAAACCATCGAAAGGATAAAGAAACCATAGAAGAAACATTAGCAAGTGAAAGCATACAAGGCAGCATATTTATCATAAAAGCTAAAGCCAATGGCACTCAAGTTCAATTCTTTATAGAATCAGAATCAGGAGACCAAATGGCTATAGGAGAGCCACAAAATAGTCTTTTTCTAAGTACGCGTAATGCTGGTGGATTTACAGGGGCTTATGTAGGCATGTTTGCAACTGCCAATGGCCAAGTTTCTACCAATCAGGCTCAATTTGACTGGTTTGAATACCGCAATATTAACTAACATTTGAAAGCAATAATACAATGAAAAAACTTCTTTTATCTCTTGCGGCACTTTGTCTAATAGCAGTACTTGTGCTGTCTTTTCAACAAAAAAAGGAGCAGGCAACCCAACCCAATATAGTTTTGATCATGGTAGATGATATGGGTTATTCAGACATCGGATGTTATGGCAGTGAAATCCCTACTCCCAATATTGACAGGCTAGCTGAAAATGGCCTTCGATTTTCACAATTTTATAATACGGCAAGATGTTGTCCAACCAGAGCCAGTTTATTGACTGGTTTATTCCCGGCCCAGACTGGAATCGGCCATATGACCAAATCACCCAAAGACAGTTTGAAATATGAAGACTGGGGAACAGAGGGCTACATTGGCTACCTCAACAAAAACTGTATGACCATTGCTGAAGTCCTTAAAGGAGCTGGATACAATACCTATATGACCGGAAAATGGCATTTAGGTTATCATCGTAAGGAAAGATGGCCATTAGAGCGAGGTTTTGATAAATACTATGGGATTATTGCAGGTGCCAGTAGTTATTTTTGGCCGAATGGAAAAAGAGGCTTGACCTATATGGATGAGCATATTTCTCCTCCGGATTCTAATACCTATTACACGACCGATGCATTTACAGATTATGCTGTTCAATTTATTGATGAACAAAAAGATGATAAGCCTTTCTTTCTATACTTAGCTTATAATGCACCCCATTGGCCACTACATGCCAAAGATGAAGATATTGAAAAGTTTGTGGGCAAATACATGCATGGCTGGGATGAGGTCCGAAAAGCTCGCTTCAAAAAGCAAGTTGAAATGGGTCTTTTTGAAAATGTAGACACCTTGTCTCAAAGAGATGAAAGGGTTAGAGCTTGGGAAGTAGTAGATGAAGAGCAAAAAAGATTAGTAGATTATCGAATGGCTGTTTATGCAGCTCAAATTTACTCTATAGATTATAATGTTGGAAAAGTTATTCAAAAATTAGAGGAAGAGGGAACTCTTGACAACACCCTGATTCTATTTCTATCTGATAATGGTGGCTGTGCAGAAATGTATCATGAATTTGGCACCAAGCCTCAAAGCTGGATTAATAAAACGACCTACAGTGGTGCAGTTTCTTATGGAATTGGATGGGCAAATGCTTCCAATACTCCATTTAGAGAATACAAAGTACAACAGTTTGAAGGTGGTATTGCTACACCACTGATTGCTCATTGGCCGGATGTAATTAAAAAACAACAGGGTAAGATTACCAACACTCCTTCTTATCTCATTGATATAATGCCAACCTTATTAGACATTAGTAAGGCAGAATATCCAGCACAATATAAGGGTAAAAATATCCATCCCCTAGAAGGAGAAAGCTTAGTTGCCGTTTTCAAAAAAGGAGACAAAGAACTACATGAATACATGTATTGGGAGCATCAAAGCAACTGTGCCATCCGCTATGGAAATTGGAAAGCCATTAAAAAATTAACAGATACTAACTGGCAACTGTACAACCTTGAAAATGATCGCATCGAAGCTCATGATCTAGCTAGTGAAAATCCAGATATGGTCAACCACCTCAATGACAAATGGTATGAATGGGCCAATAGTCATTTGGTATTGCCCAAGCGGGTTTCCAAAAATGAAGCAAAAAATTAACCCAAGTTGCAATATATTAGAGGACATAAGGAAAGATTTAATATCCAATACCCTTCTGATGAAAACTAATTTATGAAAACCTACTTCTGCTTTTTCATCTGTTTAGTCAGCCTCCCAATTTGGGCTCAAAGGGAGCTACCAAATCGACAGAGGCTCATCATTCTTGCAGACATGGGCAACGAACCCGATGAAGAACAACAGATGATGCATATGCTCATGTATGCCAATGAATTTGATTTGGAAGGATTGATTGCAGTAAGTGGAAAATTCTTACGGCCGGAAAGTAAATGGCCGTACAAGCAAAAGCTTCACCCAGAACTCTTTCATCACCTCATCAATGGTTATGAACAAGTTGTAGACAACTTAAAAAAGCATGCTTCCAATTGGCCAACACCCGCTTATTTAAGAAGTATTGTTGCTAGTGGGCAAAAAGGCTATGGCATAGAATCGACAGGCTCTGGAATGAGCAGTGAAGGCAGTAAGCTCATCATAAAAGCTTTGGAAAAGGAAGACGATCGCCCAATTTACATTGTTGTGAATGCAGGTTCTAATACCCTTGCTCAAGCACTAAAAGATTTTCAAGATCAACATACTAAAGCAGAAGTACAAGCTGCTATCCAAAAACTAAGCGTTTTTGAAAATGGAGCACAAGACAATGCCGGTGCCTGGATTTGCCATGAGTTTCCAGCAATTCATTGGGTGAGAAGCAATTATCAGGCTTATTGTTATGGCGGGCCCAGCGGTGATGGGGGAGCCAACAATAAAGGTGATCGAAAAAATCTTGGCCCCTATACCTGGGAACCTTATGCCTATTCTGGTTTAGGACAACATCAATGGGCCTTAGAGCACATCATTGGCAATCATGGTCCCTTTGGTGCTTACTTTCCACTGCGACAGTTTCGTGCTGGAGGCATTTCCTTTCTTGAAGGAGGAGGTACCATCCCTTGGCTGGCCTTGATCAACCAAGGTTTATCTGATATAGAACATCCTGAATGGGGTGGTTGGAGTGGTAGATACTCCAAAGAAAAAAAAGAAAATATTTGGTCTAAACATGCTTCTGTAAATAAAGATGAAAAAAACTTCACTCCCTTTTATGTCTACACAGAAGAAATAGATGAATGGACCAATCCCGAAAATGGAGATCATTACCATAATTTATATGCTCCCGTATGGCGTTGGAGACGGGCCTTTTTCAATGATTTTAGATGTAGAATGGATTGGTGCAAGCAAACGTTCAATAAAGCCAATCATCGTCCTATAGCTGTAATAAATGGAGATTCCTCCAATAACGTAATCCTCAAGAAAGTCAAAGCAGGCGAAACCATCGAATTGGATGCCAATCAATCTACTGATCCGGACGGAGACGATCTGGAAATGAGTTGGTGGATATATAAAGAGGCTGGCACATATGAAGGTGAACTTCAAATCAAAAACTCCAATCAGGAAAGAATTACTTTTTCTATCCCACCAGATGCTCAAGGAAAAGAGATCCACTTAATCTTAGAAGTGAAAGATCTGAATAAGATTGCTTCCTTATATGATTACCGAAGAATAGTGCTACAAATCTATGAATAAGCTTGATTTTAAAATATCGATTATGAAATACCGACTTCCACTGTTTTTATCGCTAGTTATTTGTATAGCTACACTACCTGCTCAAACTATTGACTTAAGCAATCAAAATTGGCACATCTGGTTGGATGAAGCTGCGGATTGGGAAAATGATGACTTATTCCTTCCTCCGATAGATTTACAAAAAATCCCAACCAATCCTCCTACTTGCAGTTGGGAAAAACTATTTGATGGCAGAGGGCAAAAAACGAATCTTCCAGCTACTGTTGAGGAATACTTTTGGGGAAAAAATGGAAGCACTTTTGGTGTAGCCGGAGATTACTTGGGCGTATCTTGGTTTGTTACTGAAATCGATATTCCTCAGTCTTTTGAAGGCAAACGAATTACTTTACAATTTGAAAGTTGCCGAATGCGTGCCGAAGTGTATCTCAATGAAAAATTGGTGGGTTATGATTTGATTAATGGTACTCCCTTTGAAGTGGATATCACCGATGAAGCCCAATTGGGGCAAAAGAATAAATTAGCTGTGCGAATTACCGATCCCAATGGTAATTTTACCTGGCGGGATTATGACTTTTATACTTGGGGGAAATATGAAATCCTACCCAGTCATGGTTTCGGTGGCGTCACAGGCAAAGTGCATTTGACCGCTACTGATCCAACTTATATTGCCGATGTTTTTGTAAAAAACAAAGCTGAAGCAACAGCCATAGATTATGAAGTAGAACTCGCAACAACTCGATTAAAAACAAGATCAGGCCAACTGTTACTCTCTATTTTTCCTAAAGGGAAACCGGAAAACATTGTTTTAGAAAAGAAAGTTAATCAAAAAAGCTTTTCTGAAAAGGTCGTCGTAAAGGGAAGTCTCGCTCCTGAGCAAGTTAGCCTTTGGTCTTTAGAAGAACCCAACTTGTACACTTTAAAACTGCAATGGATGGGTAAAAATGGAGATGAGCATGTCGTAGAGAAAAACTTTGGTTTTCGTTGGTTTGACGTCAAGGAAGAAAAAGGTGATAAATATTTTGCCCTCAATGGCAAACGAATAGTAGTTAGAACTTCTATCTCCTGGGGGTTTTGGCCCATCAATGGCATTTACCCAACACCGGAATTGGCGAAAGAACAAATTGATATTGCCCAAAAACTGGGGCTCAACATGTTGAATTTTCACCGTGGTATTGGTCAAACTCATATTCTTGACCTAGCAGATGAAATGGGCTTACTTTACTATGAAGAACCCGGTGGCTATCGTCCGGGAAATTCTGATTTTATCGTTGCCTGGAAAAAAGAAAAGTTACTACGCATGGTCAAGAGAGATCGTTCTCATCCTTCTCTTGTCATTTACAATATGATCAATGAGTCGAATCGTTTTCCAAAACCCTATGAAATAGAACACCTCAAAGCAGCCCATCAAATAGACGAAACAAGAACCATTACTTATACTTCTACATTTCCACATGGTGAGTTCAAGGAATGGAGACAAAAGGGGTTAGGAATGTTGAAAACACCTACTCCCATCAAAGCACATATGCTACCTTACGAAAATGAAGTCAAGAACCAAGGTTGGTGGGATTTTCATCATGCCGGAGGGCCTGGTTCTTATTTAGACAACCTTTACAAAAATCCCAAAGACTATCTCCGGTATTCTGACCATCCTTCAGAAATTATATTTTTTGGTGAAGAAGGAGCCATAGGTGCTCCTCCCCGATTACAATTAATCTATGAGCAACTTAAAGACGAAAAGAAATTAGGTTGGGATGGTAATCTATACCTCAATCAATACAAAGCCTATGATTCTTTTTTAAAAGAAAAAGGATTCAGCCAAGCCTTCCCTGATGTGGATGCATTGACTACTCAAATGGGCAATATAGCCATGTACTATCAAGGTAGGATCATTGAAAACATTAGGATCAATAATGTAGTGGATGGATATGTGGTCAATGGCTGGGAAGATGAAAAAATTGAAAACCACTCTGGTATAGTTGATGGGTTTCGCAACCCAAAAGGAGATCCTGATATTTTAGCTTACTACAACCAACCCATTTATGTTGCAGTTAAAGCCAGGAATAAGGTGCTTCCTACCGGCAGTAAGACGATTGTCGATTTTCACATCGTTAATGAAGTTGATGCCAAAGGATTACATCAATTAAACATTACAGCTAAACACAAAGGAAAAACCTTTTTCACAAAACAAGTAGACGTACAATTAGAAGGTGGATTGCAATATGGTCAGCTCTTATTAGAAGGACTCGAAATAGATCTCCCCAATCAAGGATATACTCAAATTACAGCTGACTTACTAAAAGAAGGGCAGAAAGTAGCTAATGGCATGGAAAGTTTACTTACGGTAAGTCTCGAAACAGAGAAAAAAATAGGGCCTGTTGCAGTTTGGGATACTTCAGGTGTAACTCAAAAGATGTTAAATGCCGTGGGTAATATCAATTATATCGATTACACCATCAAGAATGATTATGAAGAATCTGTATTATTAGTAGGTGAAGCTTTAGTACCTAATCTTGCCAATCAAAGAGCATACGTCCGTAGAGCACTTCTCGATTGGGTGATGAGAGGCAATACCCTTATCATTACTCAAAATGCCCCTGAATGGGCAGACTTATTGAACTACAAAGAAATAGTCGATTACAGAGGTAGTCGTCCAATCAGGAATGTTTGGTACGGTGGCAGTTACTTTGTTAAAGAACATCCTTTGTTTGAAGGACTTCCCGTCAATAAAGTTTTCGATTGGGAATATCAATCTCTGGCTCGTTATAAAAACGATAGAGTAGGTTTGAGAATGTATGGCGAAGAATGCATTGTTGGAGTCAGTGCAGATCATAAGGAAGAGTTGCTCACAGCAGTGGGAATCATTCCACTAGGTAGAGGTAAAATCATTCTTTCTGCTCTCGATTTAAAAGGACCTATTTTGGAAGGCGCTCCGGCGAGTGTGGTGGCGAAGAAGGTGCTGGAGAATTATGTTCGTTTTGCTCTTGAAAACTAAGTTTTATCACCGTGGAGTCGCAGAAGTTGCATGGAGTACT
>JBCBCD010000390.1:0-6609 GCA_038530915.1 Bacteroidota bacterium | reverse complement strand
ATGATCAAAGGCATCTTATCCAGTAGGCCCCTTAAAGTATTAACTGTTGCATCCAAATCATCTTGTAAGTGCACTCTTGTGATGGTATTAGCAAAAGGCACGACAGAATGTTCGATCATATGTACATTGCTCTTTCGTATCTGATGAGGCAATGGCTGCTCATGGATTTCTACCAATTCATCTCCGGTTGAAACAATAGCTACATCCGGTCTTTTACTGACTAAAAGCTCATGTTTACCAAAAGTAGCAGCTAAGCCAATTTCAGCAGCACCTATCAATCGATCCTTAGGTATGACCAGACTTCCCGCGGCTCTATCCGTACCTTTAGCATGCACATTTTTACCTTGTACAAAATCTTCTTTGACGATATGAGCCCCTCCATCAGAAATTTCTAACCATTCATATTGTATGATGGTATCTGTTCCCTTAGGGAGTACGGCTCCGGTCATCACCTCAACACAATTATTTTTGTCTTTGAGTTCAAATTGTTCTTTACCTGCTGCTGCAGTACCTTCAATCGGAAAGTATTTACTTCCATCTGCAAAGGTTTCAAACTTGATGGCGATCCCATCCATAGTCACTCTATCATAAGGTGGCAGGTCACGATCGGAATGAATATCTTCTCTCAATGTTCTTCCCAATGCGCGATCTAAAGGAATACTTTCTGTGCCAAAATCTATGGCTGTACGATTAACAATTGCTTGTGCTAATTTTGAACTGATCATATTATCTCTGCTAAAATCTATATGAAAACAACTTACGAAAAAACATTAAATACCGTGTAACTTAAATCGCTCAACCTTTCGATCTCCTATTTTATAGCATCCAGCAGACAAAATATGGTGATCACTTACACAATTAATATTTGAAACACATCATTAAGGGAGAAGTATAGAACAAACAAACACAAAAAGCCTATAGCTCCACTCTACTTTTTTTCAACATTATATTTATTCAGCCTTATGAAAAACTGGAAAAACTTTGCATTGTTTTGCACTGTCATTGTAATGGTAGCCTGTAATAATGACGAAAATGTATTAGATGTAGAAACAGAAGTAGCTGTGGAAGGATACCCTCTTGTGGAAGAAGCTTTATGGCCTTACTTTGAACGATTTGAAAATGCAGCAAGGGAACGTGGCTTTGTTATTGACTTGAATGCAGCAAGAGTTACCGGAGAAATAGACGTTATTGACGACGATGGAGTGGCTGGTCAATGTACCTACCGCTCACATGCACCTAATAGTGTCCTTATCGATCAAGAGTTCTGGGATGTAGCTAGTGATTTAGCAAAAGAATATGTGGTATTTCACGAATTGGGACATTGCCAACTGGGAAGAGAACACAGAGAAGA
Organism: Bacteroidota bacterium; assembly: GCA_038530915.1. Classification (GTDB taxonomy): domain Bacteria; phylum Bacteroidota; class Bacteroidia; order Chitinophagales; family Saprospiraceae; genus JANQPA01. The sequence continues at coordinate 5,258 of JBCBCD010000390.1, read as the reverse complement.
TGCTCATGCTAATGGTACCTGCGTTAGTATGATGCGTTCAGGTTTAGGAAATTGTAGAGATAACTATAGCAGGTTTACGAGAGTATCCTATTTGAATGAATTATTTGATAGCAGCTACTGGGATAAATTAGGACAACCACAATAAATGAATTGCTCTTTTCGAAAACAATAGCTTTCTTTGGCAATTAGATTAATGTGTTAGAGGCTGACGAAAAAGCCCTTCATGCTTTTTCGTCAGCAAATAATATGTTATTTGTGTTTGGCAAATCTGCCTCCAAATATATTAATGAATAAGAAAGCATTTATACAATGGCTAAAAAAATAATCAGCTACAATGTAAATGGAATCCGAGCTGCCATGAATAAGGGTTTGGTAGAATGGGTTCAGGAAAACGGTTTTGACATTGTCTGTATCCAAGAAACCAAAGCTCAACCGGAGCAAGTAGATATGTCTCCCTTTGAAGCTTTGGGATACCACCACAATTGGTTTTCAGCACAAAAAAAAGGCTACAGTGGCGTTTTAACGCTTTCAAAAGAAGCACCTACTCTTATTGAAAAAGGGTGTGGTATTGATAAGTACGACAATGAAGGTCGCATCATTCGTACGGATTTTGGTGACCTAACGATACTAAATTGTTACTTTCCTTCTGGCACAACCGGGGATGTAAGGCAGGATTTTAAGATGGAATTTCTAGCCGAAGTAGGTCAATGGATCAAACAATTGAAAGCAGAAAGACCTCATCTCATTGTAGGCGGAGATTACAACATTGCCCATACTGAAATTGATATTCACGACCCTGTCAGAAATAAGAAAACTTCAGGTTTTCTACCTGAAGAAAGAGAATGGCTTACAGAGTGGTTCAATGCTGGCTTCAAAGATGCTTTTCGCAGTAGTTTTCCTGAAAAAGTGGAATACAGTTGGTGGAGTTATCGCGCTGGAGCACGAGCAAAAAATAAAGGCTGGAGAATCGATTATTGGTCAGTTGCCGACTCTATCAGTAATTCTATAAAAACTGCTTATCACTTGAAAGATGCAGTACATTCTGACCATTGCCCTGTTTATCTTGAATTAGATGCTTAAAGACAACATACAAATCAAACAGGTTAGCATAGAAGAGGCATTTTCTTTCAGTTTGTTGATTCCTGAATTTAAAGTTTCCTATCCATTATCAGAATACAACAAACGGCTGAGTGGAGTAAGAAGCCTTTTATTGGGAGCCTATATTGACAACCAAGCTGCTGGTTTCAAAATTGGGTATGAAAGGGAAGATTATTTTTATTCATGGATGGGAGGCGTAGTACCTCAATACCGAAAAATGGGAGTAGCTAGTCAGTTGGCCATGCATCAGGAAGCATGGGCTCATGAACAAGGTTTCGAAGCTGTTGTCTTTAAAACACGCAACCATTTGACTCAAATGTTGCTCTTTGCTCTATCCAATGGTTTTCAAATCATTGACATTCAAAAAAAGGAGCAAATAGCAGATTATCGTATACTTTTGCAAAAACATTTAGACCGATGATTAAAAAGAATATTCTTACCACTTTATTTGTATTGATGTCCTTCACCACAATGTTACTAGCTCAAGGTGAAGTATATGGTGGTTTTAAAGCCGGGATCAATTTTTCGACCATTGACGGTCCTGTAGAAGAATTCAATGGACAAGAACTGGAAAACTTCAGATATACTAATGGTTTCCATATTGGATTTAGTGTTAATACCATGCTGACTGATTACTTTGGATTGAGAGGTGAATTTATTTATGGTCAAAAAGGAATGGAATACACCTTTAATGGTTCGTCTTTTTTACCTTTTTATTCTGAAGATGGTTCAAGCTTCGTATTGACAAGTGGAAATAGAAACTCTGTTCTTTCTTTAACAACTACTCACATTGACTTGCCAATATCTGCCTTTGTTAAGATAGGACGATTAGAACTTTCCTGTGGTTTAAATGCAAGCTTTCAGGTAGGAGCAAGAGCAACCGGAGAGATAATATTCAATGGTATTTCTGAAAGAGGAGAAAACATTGAAGCCCTTTCCATCATCGTAGATGCTAATTACAACAACGATAAAGCGGATAATTTATCCCCTCTCACTGAAAGTAACAATAGGTTGTTGGATGGACAAAGAGTTATTTCACCCTCTACCATCGAAGCTTATTATGACGCACCTGGTCCTATTGAACCATTATACCGCAGAATCAACTTTGCTTTACAAGGTGGCGTAGCCTTTTTTCTAAACCAGGGATTATATTTGAGCATAAAAGGTTATTATGGATTAACTGACCTTACTAAAGAAGAAAGTGACTATTCATTTATTGAATTAAATGAAGACAACTCCATAATATTAAGAGATGACAATGACAGAGATATAACGATACAAACTTCTGTTGGATTTTTCTTTTAATAAATAAAAATTTATTTATTTATAAAAGGAGTTTGTTTTTGACTACAAACTCCTTTTGTATTATTCAAACCGGCCTTTTATTGTGTTTCTTCATTTTTCTTGATAAAAAAGCCAGCTTTAAAGTCTACAGGATAAGTATATATAAATGATTCTCTATACTTGTGATAAACAATAGGAGCCCCCATGTCTTTTAGTTCTGATATTAACTTGTAAACCATACTCTTGGAACAGCCCAGTTTTCTTGCAAAAGCATCCGGAGTACCTGTACTCTTTCTTCTGATTAAATGATGCATCCTTTCAATTCTTTTCAGCTTTCTTATTATTGACATATATATTAATATTTCGAACCAACAAGATCAATAAAGCTCTGCCTATTAATGGAATCACAAAAAAATGCTTCCCTAATTGACATAGTAGCCCTGCCACCCTCCATTATGATCTAAAAGATTGTTATCCATTTAGATGCTGTTAAAAAGGGCTTGAGAAAGTCAAAGGACATTACCCAAGCCACATCTCAACCAATCATCAACTTCAACTTATAATAAATTAAAACTTATTCTTATCATTTATTAAACCTCATAAACATCTACCACTATAATCATATTAATTGTTTTTAGGATCAAAAAAATAAAAAAATACATATCAAATTGCATATTTTACAATCCAAATCTAATTAAGTTATCATAAAAAACAAAGGACAAATTCAATAGTCTAAACACAGTCAATTTAAGTTAAAAAAACACAATTAAACATCCAAATCATTGTAAATCAATCAACTAACACGCCAACTTAGAAGCAGAAAACTATTCAACCTAATCAACTATAGGTAGAACAAAGTTAAACCAACTATAAAATACTCATGTTACACTTTAGTTTTATTAAGTTAAATAAAAAAAACTTTTGAAAACTTGACAATAAGAGATTCCAGTCATATAATTACATTAAAATAAGGAATGAAATCAATATTAGAACTCAATAGTATACTCCACTTAAATAAAAGTAAGGCCCATCTATTAACAACAGAATCATTTACAAACAATAAATACATTGATAATTTTTTGCATGTAAATAAGAAATTAATAGATATAGATGAAGGTAAGCTGGCACAAAGTTTAACTTATCAAGACGAAAATGATCCCAACTATAAGAAATTCAAGAATAAACTTAAGGCACACATAATCAATAATATATGTTGTATTAATATCAGTGACAAAGATGAAGGAAAATATTCAGCTGCCTATTACAACAATTGGAAGAGATTGGCCAGCATAAAAATATTACTTGGTAAATCTGCTTACTTAACGGCTTTACAACTCACTAAACAGTTAATCAAAGAAGCATCCAAATTTGAGTTTACAGATTTAATATTGGAGGGCTATGTCATATTGAGGTACTATTCAATTACGGTTGATTACAAGTATAAAGATTTTGTCTTCTATAATGATCAAATCACTCATTATCAAGAACAACTTAACCTGGAGCGTAAAGCTGAGACTTATTACTATTGTCTGTCACTACTATCAAAGCAGCCACATACCCAAAGGAATCAATTGATATTGTTAGCCAATCAATACATTAATGAATTAGAGGCTGTAGCTGAGAAATGTATTACTTATCGTTTTCATTTCCTTTTTAAATTAACACAATTAATTGCTCATATGTTGGTTTATGATCATTCTAAAGCCATCATGATCTGCGATGAAGCAATAGATTTTTTTAATTCAAAGCAATATGATTTTCATCTTGCACAAGATTGTTTTCAACAACAAAAGATTATTTGTTGCATTCTGAATAATAATTTTAACCAAACGCATTCAATTATAAAAGATTTAAGCAAAGACAACAGAAAGCACAACATTAATTTTCTCAATATAAAACAATTAGAATTTATCACATATATACACAATAAGAACTACCACTCTTTAATTAAAATCATTCAGCAAGTGAATAAAATAACAAAACATAAACATTTATCAAATCGCATAATTGAAAAGTGGAAAATAAATGAAGCGTTTACCAATTTGTTATCACTATTTGGAAAAATAGAATCACCTGTTGGAAGCAAAAAACCAAGTTTTAAAATCCACAAATTTCTCAATGAGGTTTCGTTATCATCAAAAGACAAGACAGGTTCAAATGTTGCCATCCAGATCATCCATATGCTTTACCTTATTAAAAATCGAAAGTATCAGCAAGTCATCAATAAAGCCGAAGCTTTGCGCAAATACAATAGCAGACATCTTAGAGACAACAATCAATTTAGAAGCAATTGCTTCATTAAGATGTTGATTAAAATACCTGAAGGAAATTTTCATCCTGTAGCAGTAGAAAGAAAGACACAAACGCTATATCAGAAACTGAAAGATCGACCATTGGCCATATCTATGCAGCCTTTTGATTTGGAGATTATCCCATATGAAGATTTATGGGAAATGGTATTGGAAGATCTGAAAAAGCAAAACTAATTTAAGCTTCAACTTATCATGGAAACAAGTCTTGACTATTTCATTGAATTTTATTTGTACTAAGGTCTTCATTATCTGTTTTTTGAACTTCTATTCCATAATATCAATAGTGCAGGCAGAACAGTAAGATCAACAATTAAGGCAAAAAGCAAACTTAATGAGAGCAATAAGCCTAGATAATAGGTTCCCAAAAAAGTAGAAAAGCAAAGCGTAGAAAATCCCCCAACTAAAATTAAGGAAGTCACCAATATCGCTTTACCTGTATTCAAATAAGTTATTTCTAAGGCTTTGAGAAATGAATGTTTCTTTCTTTCATTTCTAAACCTACTTAAAAAGTGGATAGAATCATCTACAGCTATACCCAAAGCCAAGATAAAAATTTTTATCTTG
>JBCBCD010000389.1:0-6617 GCA_038530915.1 Bacteroidota bacterium | reverse complement strand
AATCAATTTGAACGACAAAACGGCTAAATATATCTGCGCCTAATATCCCTTGCACTTCTATGCCTGCATATTTTTCAAACCTGAAATAGTCTTCTTCTAATACAAGTATGGATCGATTTAATGCTGAAAATTCGTTCATACGCATATTCACTCCTCTGGCTAAATAGGCATATAATACAGTTTCCATATCTGAGCCCAATACTTCAAACCTCTTGTCATAATTTACGAGGAAAAGATCGGTAATTTCTTTTTTTGTCAATAAGGTATACTCAGCTCCTGTATCAAATATGAATTTTAATGGGAGCAGGTTGTTAAAGATCACTTCGACAACTATAAAGTTATTGACATATTCGAAGGGGATCTCCACTTTATTATCATCAGTTTCCAATCGCAGATCAGCCCTTTGAGCATTCCCAATGGTCAACTGGAAAAAGAGTATTAGTATTATCAAGTATGAGTTTCTCATAGGCAAGTTTAAATCATACATATAAGTGGTTGGACAAAAATAATTACCATTTTATGATGTCATCTTTTAGAGCTGCTCTTTGTTGAATTCTCAGCTGATATGAATCACCTTTCGAATTCGCCGCGATCAGCTCTAAAAACCTGATTGATCAAAAACACAACTTACTTTTGTCCAACCAATTAAATACATCTATTATCTATTTGTTTTCTGGTTGTAAACTTTGTGTAAGTTTATTATCATTATAACTTACAATAAACAAGAGCTCTTATAAAATATTGATCCAGATAAAACAGGTGAATTATTTTGTATTCGCAATTTGAAGCAAATTTGTTTTGTAATTATTTGGTTGTTTGAAATTAATTATGGAAATTGCAAGTAATAACTTAGTGTACAAAATACACAAACGCGTTGTTTCTTTTCTTTAATTTTGATCATATCATTAACTGAATATAAAGTAAAATAGTTAGAAGCAAATGAAAGACCTCAAACTTTGAGGTTATTTTAACTCTACCAATAGAATGTATGAAACTTAGAGTCGCCGACCTTACAAGTCGGTGATTTTTTTTTGCATTAATCGGATACTCTCCATTTGAATGCTTGGTCATCTATAGCTCTCATAGTAGCTAAAATACCATTTAGATGATCATATTCGTGTTGCATGAGTTCTGATAAGTCACCTTTCAATTTCCATTCTTCCTCTTGCCAGTCAAGGTTTTTGAATTTCATGATACAACTTTGGTGTCTATTTACTTTTACCATTAGGTTAGGAAAACTCATACAATCGTCCCACATCTCGAACATCTCCTTACTGTAATCAGACAAAACCGGATTGATAATGGCAATGGGCCGATCAATATTCATTACGATCAATCGTTTCATGACACCTATTTGTGGGGCTGCTATTGCTCTTCCTGCACCATATGTAGATCTAAATTCAAGTACCAACTCACCCAATTTCTGAATAACAGGCAGCAGTTCGTTCAATTCCTCTTTTTCAACCGGGGCACAGGTCTCTGTCAATCTAGAATCCCCCAAAAGTAATATCTCTGATAAGGCCATAACTTTATTTAATTGTTAGCGTAAAATATTGAAAAGCACCGAATTCCTTAGAAAAAATTTGGCATTTTGCCTAAATTGAAGTTTGAATATTATAAACCCTAATAAATAATTGATTAGAAAACAATCAACACTATGGCAATTTTACAAGCACTTGGCTCTACTCTTATTACAGAAGAAGAATTAAATGAAAAAAGAGCAATTGGACAACTGGGAGATTTTTTTGAAGCAACAGATAGGGGGGAAGAAGCAACATTAAGCACCTCAAGAGGTATTGTAAATACAAGAGACATTAGTGAAGCCGCCCCCGTCATGCATACTCCTATTGGTATAGGAAAACCTATTAATGTAGAAATATTGTGCTTTTACACGGGAGAAGCTCCTTCTCGTTTTTTGGGCGGCAAACCTGATTTATTGGTTTCTTCTGCCGTAAAAAGCCACGTTACTCATGATATAGCACCTCTTGCAATCAACCAATTGGTTGATAAAATTGAAAATAAGGTATTAATAGAACCTTCAGCAAGGAGTAAAGGCTCACCCATCGTCTTTTATTCTCCTGCCCTCGACGCTTCTACAACCTTGTGTTCGTTTCAAATGGTTACTGAAAGTTTTAACAAGTCAAGTATGGATCAACTGGGCCAATTAATGGGTAAGGCCTCTGGTATGCCTGTTTTTGCACCTGCAAGCTCTATATTAATGGCTGGTTCAGTGATTACAAAAATGGTAGGCAATATAGGTAAGAAGCTGGCAGAAACAAGACCATTCTTAAAAGAAGACTTAAATGTAAGACTAGATACCGCCGGATTAATTGAGACTCAAGCAAAGCAATATGTAATAGTTAATGATTCTGACCTGAATAAAATTGATGGGTTTGAACTGAGATTAAAAACGAATACAGCAACAGGTACGAATAGGGTAGCGCTCTGCAATATTCAAACTGGCAAGGAATACAAAGGCAGTGCCCCTTATATTGTTGTAAATGTTGATGGAAAGGAAAGACCAGAACTGGTTAATTTTACGCCTAAATTAGCTGCTTCTGCTGTTTTGGAACGTTTTTATAAGGGTGAAGATTCAAGTGGAGATGCAGTACATCTTTTAGAAAATGCTATGACTTTGTACAATGATTTTACCTATTATAATAAGGCCTTAAAAATGAAAAAAGATATGAATGGGATGGAAGTAGGATCGAAGGCTTTTGAAAGATCTTCTAAGCTGATTGATGCTTACACTAAAAATATTACCAACGAAGTGTTTAAGAGCATGATTTCCTAAATAGTTTAGATGTTTAGTGTTTAGAATAAACACCTAAACGCTAAACATCTAAACACAGATTAAATGGTATAAATTTGTTTATTTATTGGATCGGATGCCCAACGCTGCATATAATGGACAAAAATTGATCAATGCAGTTCCTGCTGAAATAGCTGCTGCTACTAAGGCAACTATTCCTAATACTCCTGATACAGTGTTAGTGAAAAATAATACTAACAGTACTACTGCTAATATTAAGCGAATGACTTTGTCTGTTGAACCTAAATTCTTCTTCATTTCGTTTGTTTTTAATTTATGATTCAAAAATAGCCATCCTGATTCAGTAAAGCAGTGACTGCAGTCACCACCTCGTTCATAATACCTTAATTAATCCATGTCCCTCCTGTACTACTTTACCCTCATGCTCCAGTTTCTTTATGGTCCTACTGATTACTTCTCGGGCTGTACCTAAATCTTCTGCAATAAAGCGATGGCTGATTTTTAAGGGATTGACCTGGCTAACTTTTACTTTTTCTCTTAAGTATTGAAAGAGCCTTTCTTCCAGATTATTAAAAAGCAGTTGGTTGATATTATCCAATAAATCATCATAGCGTTGATAAAACTGTTGGAAGAAAAGCCCTTGAAATTGTGGATATTTTCTCATCCATTCTTGTACCATATTTCCAGGAATTAAGTAAAACTTGCATGCTGTCTCTGAAATGGCTTCAATTCTACTGGGTGAATTTTCAAGTAGGGCAGTAAGAGACATGATGCAGCTTTCCTTGGTTTTGATATAGTACAATAAGAGTTCTTTTTCCTGAAACTCACTTTTTACTTTGATTGCTCCCTCCAGTACGATCGGAACCGAACGGATGTATTGGCCTACTTTAATCAATTGTGTGCCAGGCGGGATTTCCATATACTGACCATGCTTCTTGATGGCTTCTTTAAGTTCGTGTGGTAAAAAATTAAGCTTGTCCAAACCTACTCTTTTATGAAAATTGTAATCTGATTTGTGTTTAATACCGTGTAACAAAAGTTAATTAATATTTTGAAAGATCAGATTTTTAGCCTAGATGAGGCGCAGCACAGTAGCAATACATATTGGTACGAGCATGCAACGAAATATAGGGTAAAAAGATGAATTCAAAATTTTGAGAAATTTATGTTACACGGTATTTAATAACTTCAATACTAAAGTTATCCAAACGTACGATTGTGGACAAATTGTTATAAACTTCTTTTGCTTTTGAAAATATTTTTTAGATAAATTTGCTTCGATTGTGGTTTTCTCCAGAAATTAATAGGGAATCCTGTGCATCTAAAAAGATTAGTCAGGAACTGTACCCGCAGCTGTGATCTTCGTTATAAGCAAATGGCTTTACACCACTGATTCACCAGGAATTGGGAAGGTAGCCAGGAGTAGAAGTAAGTCAGAAGACCTGCCACCATCAAAGTTTCATTCATGCTTTCGGGCTAAAGGCAGGATGGTGGTATATATTTTATTACAAGCACACGCAATTGGCAAAGTTCATTGCGTGTGCTTGTATACTATACTCCCGCCTTTGGTCACGAATAAATCCATGTGATTTGACAGTGACAAAACGATTTAATATACTTCTATTCTTTTTAATAACTTCTTCTTATCTATTTGGTCAGGAAACGTCCAACTGGCTTGATTCTGTTTTGCAAATAGAAACCATACTGGTAAAAGACAGTAGACTTTCTATTCTAAATACCGGGCGGAAAGAAAATTCATTTGCTGTTGAAAATATTGCAGCTTCAGTAGGTCTTGACCAAGTCCTTTCCAATCAGTCTTTATTACACATCAAGAACTATGGTCCCACCCAATTGTCTACTTCTTCTTTAAGAGGAGGCAGTGCAGCTCATACCGCTTTGATCTGGAATGGCATCAATATTGACAACACCATGTTGGGCCAGACCGATCTCTCTTTGGTGCCGGCCTTCCTTTTTGATGAGGTCAGTTTGAATTATGGAGGAGGAGGAGCACTATGGGGAAGTGGAGCAATAAGTGGCTCTATTCATCTAAATAATCAATTGAAACTGGAACAGGGATGGGGTGTAAAATTGAATCAATCCTACAATACTATCGGACAAAATACTTTTGCTAGCCAAGTGAAAGGTAGTTTTAAGAAAACTGCCCATTCTTTCAAGTTTTGGCGACAGAGTGGGGATAATGATTTTAGATTTACAAATATTCTGGGTGAAGAAAGTAGATTGACCAATGCTCATTTAGAAAATATTGGTTGGATTCAGGAAAATAAGCTGCAGTTAGGGAAGAAAGACCAATTAGAATTGATTTTTTGGTCGCAGGAAACCGAGCGTGGCATTCCTCCCACCAAGTCTGAACAAATCAGCTCTGCTACACAAGAAGATGAAAGTTTTAGAGCATTGCTTCAATGGAAACATTTTGGTGAGAAAAACTTAATTGAATGGCAAGCTGGCCGTTTGACAGAATCACTCAATTATTTGGATCCAGCAGCTAATATAGACTCTCGCAGTGACATTCAGACCTGGCTGATGCAGACGGCATGGACTTATTCTCTTTTTGATAATGCTAAACTACATATTGGAGCTCAATGGAGAAACCCACGTGTTGTATCCAATAATTATGAACAAGAAATCACAGAACATAATTTTTCACTCAGATCTTCCTTTCAACTTAATTCTCTTTTTTCTAATGCTCAGCTGTTGCTAAGTCTTAGAAAAGAGTGGAATGCTGGAATTACTTCTCCTTTATTAATGGCTTTATCATATGAGCACCCTTTTGCAAAGAATTTTCAGTTGAAAGCTTCGGTGAGTAGGAATTATCGTTTCCCGACCTTCAACGATCGCTTTTGGGTGCCTGGTGGCAATAGGAACCTTAATCCGGAATTGGGTTGGTCACAAGAACTGGGATTAATTTTCAAAAAGAAGCCCTTTCAACTATCAACGACCATCTATAATCGCAACATCAATGACTGGATCATTTGGTTGCCAACTTTCGGTTACTTCAGTCCGACCAACATTCAAGAAGTGTGGAGTAGGGGAGTAGAGCTTAGTTTGGACTGGGAAAAAAACATTCGAGATTGGACCTTCAAGGCAGGGTTTCAATATGACTATGCAAACTCTACCAATCAGAGAGCAAGATTTACCGGAGATGCTAGTTTGGGAAAGCAGTTGATCTATGTTCCACAACATAAAATGGGGGGGACACTAAGTTTACAACATCGACTATTCAATATTACTTACAGAAACCAATGGACGAGTAGGGTTTACACACTGCCCGATCATTCTGAATCTATCGACGGATTTATGATATCGTCAATTCTACTCAATATTAAACCTTCTAATTTTTTGACCATCAATGCACAAGTTCAAAACCTTTTAGATGAAGATTATGAATTAGTGGTGAATCGAGCCATGCCTGGAAGGAACTTTCAAATTGGGATACAATTATCTTTTAACCATAAAAAAAGTAAATGAAACAACTTTTAACACTAATTGTCCTTCTTGGACTAACGACTGTAACACAAGCACAAAGCATTATCGATTTTGAAGATTTTCAAATTGAAGCAGATTCTTTTTTGAATGGACAGTTTACAGAAACTCCATTCATTAGTGGGAATGCTAGTTTTGAAAATATTTACTCCACAGATTTTGGTGGCTTTTGGGCGTCAGGCTGGGCCATTTCCAGCAGCACAGATTCAACAACAGGAGATTTTACCAACCTATATGGGGCAATAACAGGGAGTGGTCATCTACAAAGTGGTCAATATGCAATTGGACAGAATAATGCCAAAATCGATTTGCTAAACGAAGCTGCGGGAAAAAGGGTTTTAGG
>JBCBCD010000388.1:0-6633 GCA_038530915.1 Bacteroidota bacterium | reverse complement strand
TTGGTATTGACTTTACTTATGTCTTTCCTGATTGTCAATTGCAGTGATTTGGTCAATGAAGTACAATTAAATCAAGATGCCAATACACTTATCACCGAAGTGGATCAAAGGCCACAATTGATTGTACCTAGAGATCTAAATATAGATCCTGAAAGATATCTTCTTGAAAGGGTTTATAAAAGCATTAAGTATCCAGCTATCGCACGTGCTCAAGATGTTTCAGGTTCTTACATTGCCAATTTTACCGTTCGAAAAGATGGAACCATTGATGATTTAAAAGTATATAGCTTCGAAGATGCTCCCAAAGATTTAAATGTCACACCAGAAGATAATGGTAGAAGAATGGTTATTGTTGGTTATGGCAATACCAATATCACAAAAGGTGATAGCTCTACAATTGACACCGAAAAAGCAGATAGAGCCATCCGCAATGAAATTTCAAGGGTCATAAATGACTTACCCGATTGGGAAGCAGCAAAGGTAAAAGGTGAAGCAGTTGCTACAAAGATGAATTTGCTGTTTACTTACAGGCTGGAGAAATAGAATTATAGTTAAATACAATAGAAAAGCTTTATGTGGGAAACTACGTAGAGCTTTTTGTTTTGCCTGTGTAGTAGTATAGAGGGCCTCTACACACTACACCCTAAACCCTACACAGGCGACATTAGTTATAAGCAAAATCAATAATGGACTTTATCCCCAATTTGATAGCTTAACCTCACTCCTACCGTAGGAAAGGCAAAACTACTAAAACTATTTTCCGTTCCTTCGTCTAAAATTGGTCTTACAAATCTTTCTACTAATACATCACCTGTTTGAGAAGGTGTTTTAATAGAAATCCGAGAAGATAGATTAGATTGATAAGACAATTCTATATCCAAGAATAATTTCTTTAGATTTTTAAAATGTATCCTTTTGCCCAACTTAGCTTCTAATTGAATAGCTGTAAGTGATGGAACAAGCGTAGCATTTTTGTAAAAAGCATTTAAAGCTGGTACATTTTGAACAAGTCCTAATACCTCTTCAGAATAAGCTTGGGTATTGCCAAAATCGTATTCTTCAACCACTTCCTGGGGAGTCACATGAATGGTAAACTTCTGAACTTGCAAATTCAGCCCAACATATAAATTGCGCCACTTCACAAGATGATACTGTGTTCCAAATTCAAACACAAATCCATCTTTCAAATTATCTTGTATCAATTTCTTGCGTTTGACTTGAGCATCATCTTCCTGTGGTAAAAACTCCAGTGCAGATTTTACATAAAAACTGGAAAGTTGTCCCACTCCAATATGCCCAGAAAAGAAAAAGGGTGTAGCAACTTCCACACCAACACCATGCTGTATAGGATATTGAGTTTTTAAATATAAGGTAGCACCTGATAAGAATTGACGTTGATTAATCGCAATAGAATCCTGTGTGTGATTTTCTGAATTTAACAGCTGGTTTTGCTGACCCAAACAGGTTCCTGAAATTCCTACCAAGCCTAAAACCGCTATTAATGTGTAAATTGGATTCATTTGTACTTATTTGCTGTTAATCAAATAGTTGATTAGTCTACCATGATATTTTTCGACTACAAAGAAAGGTGGAAAAGCCATTGACTGCAAACGGATTCAACCAATGGTAGAAAAGCTTCAATCAATTGAAAGTGTAGGGCTACAAATTAAAGATCAAGTTGAATATTGGACATAAAAACAATTTCTATTGGTTAAACAGAACGATTCTATTTACATTTCTAATATACACGCCCTTTAAGATAAAAGATCAGACAACCCACTTGGGATCATCTGATCAGAATAACTACTAATGAAGTCATATCCTTAAGGATAGTCGTTCACGACAACACTCTATACGGTATTAGAAATATTTTGCCAAAGCCATTCTTAAGAAACTGTCGTTTCTAAAGTTGCTCAATATCAACTCGTCATTGGCTATATTGGTAAACAAGCGAGCTTCTAAAGATGCAGTAAGACTGTTTCCAAATCTCCTGCTTGCTTCCATACTGAATATTTTACTGCTGTTTGTTAGATCCATTATCCCTCCTAATAAAATGGAGGTGTCATTCACATCATTGAAAGCAATACGGCTACCAAAGAAAAAGTCATTTTGCAATGCAGTCAGAGCCAATTCATCTCTTTCATCATATAAATATTCTCCCAACAAGCCTATATCCAATCCATTGCCATCAATATTTGAAAAGGTATATTCCACACCGGCTGTTAAGGCGATAAACTCTTGTGCATCAGCATCTCTTCTAATGGCTTCCAGTTTCCAAAGGAAAGCATCATGAGTGACTTGTAGTTCTAAACCTGTTTGATGTATGATGGGATAAAAAGCATTGATGCCTCCTGTTTCTCCGTCAAATACAAACAAAGGTTCTCGACCATTTCCATAGAAATGCGACAAACCAAAATCAACAATTCCAATGTAATGACTCCAACGTATGGCTAAATCTTGACGCCATTCTTCAGCACTGCTTTCATAAGCCAATTCATCTGGCTCTATTACTACAGGAAAGCGCAATCTCCCTTTTCTGCCGGTAAATGTTCTTCTTCTATGGTATGGCAAGTAAAAGAAATCAAAAGTCCCCAGGCCATTCGTTATCAAAGTAAATTGTGCCATGGGTTGCCCAAGTTTCTGCTCGCCATCAAAAGACTCTACCTGGTCTGTCTGATTAATAATATCTACAAGGTGGTTGCTCTCTGTAACTCCCCAAAATACCTTTTTCAAGCCTACATTTAACTCCCAGTTGTTCTTTGCTTTTTTGTAGTACAGTTCTCGTATATCCCAGTGGGTTCTTAAATCGTCTCTATCCAACCTGAAGAAGCCTGTAAACTTGAATTGATCGTACCCATCATTCCAATCGATGGAATATTCAGGTTGAAAAGAAATGGAAGGAAAATGATCAAGTTGGCCCTCAAAAAGTGGATCATCATAGAAGTATCGGTACTCCCCTTCTACTTTTAATTCAAACTCATGAACAGCTTTCTTTTCAGTTTCCTGAGCAAGGAGAAAGGCTGGTAAGAGTATTGTTAGAAGTACTATTTTTATGGACTTACTATTCATAACCGTTAGTGTTGATGCTTAAAAATTCAATGAGGCTGTCTCAAAAGCCCTTCATGCTTTTTCGTCAGCAAATAATATGTTGTTTGAGTCCATTTTCCTTGAAAAGCAAAGCTTTTCAAGGAAAATGGACTCAAACAAAACTTTCTTGGGCGACTCAAAACGAGTTACAAGTTATGAGACGCCCTCATTATTAATTAACGCCCTACTCTTTGAAGTGCTACCTGAGTGAAATCGTCATTTGAAAGTCCAATGTCAAACTTGTATTCGCTAAACTGTAGTGTCGTTTCCTTATTCGATTGGTGATTCACCATCGTCAAAGTAAGTGCACGCCAGAATTTACCTTTGTACTGCTTGTAATCTGTATAGGTCAATGTTTTCAAAAGCGCATTCTTGCGATCATAAAACTCTACCTTCTCCAAACGATAACCTTTGTCTTTATTGTAAGTAGCAAGGCGACGTGTATAGCCCGACTTAGGATCTACCGGATCTTGTTCAACAATCAACAAATTGCCTTTTTGCTCTAAAAACTTGTACGTATACTTTTCTACTTCTTGAGAAGACAAATCTTCATACGCAAATTCACTACCCACAAATGGTCCTGATTTGTTGTTAGAAGATATCCTTTTCACTCTTTTGATGGATGGTAAATACAACCATTGATCGTCAGCTCCTACTTTGTGTGTAAAAGTCAAGGTAGAAGTACCTTTTACATCTTTTGGACTATTAAATACAATCATCGACTTATCACCGTCTTCTGTCAGTTCCAATGTTTTTGTAGTCAATGAACGCTCGCTCACCTGACCGTTTCTATTTTTCAAAGTCATCTTCAGTTCTACCGTTGAACTTTTGAAGCCCTGATCTGCTTTGTCAGCAGATTTAGCAATCTGTAAACCTTTTTCCTGAGCACTTTGAGCCCATAGAGATACCATTGTGCCCACTGTAAAAAGGGCAATCAAGAATGCAATTTTTTTCATTTTCTTTATTATGCTTTGTTTAAAATGATATTAGAGTATGTTTAAATTGAAGTATAACTCATATTTTGAAAGTTTAGGGGCGTTTAATTGGTTTCACTTCGCCGCAGGCTGAAGTACATTATTCTAACCCCCTACACATCTAAACTTCTAAACCACTTACCTTACTTAAGTAGTTAGTTGAGGTTCTAATGTTTGTACTGCTTTCTCTTTGCTCTTTGATCTTATATCTCCCAATAAAATCAGTAAGGATGGCAATAAGATGAAGTCTATGATTAGTGCAGAAGAAATAATCACAGTCGTAATTCTTGCCATATAACTATTCAAAGCAAACTGAGAAGTAGATAAGACGAGGAAGCCTGCTACCAAGATTAAAGTAGTCGTTACCAAAGCACGGCCTACCGTTTCAAAGGCATAGACAACTGCTTTTCGTGCATCATAACCTAGTTCTCGCCGCGCGCGGATGAATTTACTCATAAAGTGAACCGTATCATCCACAACGATCCCCATGGTCATACCAAATACAATGACCATACCTGTATTGATTTGGCCTTTATACAAAGCCCATATTCCAAAACCTACTAGTACAGGAGCAACATTTGGAATCAAACTCAACAAGCCTAATTTGAAGTTTCTCAATGCCAACATAAGGACCAAGGAGATTAAGATCACCGCAAAAATATTACCTTTTAGCATGCTATCTGCCTGGCGGAAACCAAGTGTAGAAAACATCATTGTGGGGCTTACACCAATAGCACTCGCCATAGACTCAGTTCCATAATCATCCAGCCATTTTTCTGCTCTTTCACCAAATGTAATCATCTCTGCACTCGGTATATTTTCTATAGTTGCCGTCACTCTTGTTTCAGACTTATCTACATTGATCTGATTGTTCAGGTCTAAACCAAAGGGCAGTGACAGTTCATACAACAATAGATATTGAGCAGCTTCTTCTCTATTATTGGGCACTCTATAATAGCTTTCATCATCTCCATGCATAGATCGATTGACTCTTCTGGCCACCTCACTAAATGCATTGACATGAATTACTTCGGGTTGCTCATACAACCAATTTTCAAAATCATTTAATTTCTGTAAGTAATCAGGATTATTGATGCCACCACTTTCCCCACTGCCTAATGAAAACTCTACATTGTATATCCCGGTCAAATTCTCACTGATAAAGTCTGTATCAGAACGGAATTCTACTGATTTATCAAAGTAGTTTACAAACTCATCGTTGAATACATTCTTACTGGCCAGAAAAGTGAGCCCACCAATAATAGCTAAGGAAATCCATGTTAAGCGAGCAGGTTGCCTTGCTACAAATTGGCCCAATGATGTATACCAACTAGATGTTTTTTCCTGAGTATTAGTACCTTGTTTTACTCTTACCGGAAGAATAGCAATTAAAGCAGGCAAAGTAGTAGTTGAGTATAAAAAGGCCATCGTCATACCAAATGCAGTAACATTCCCTAAATCATGGAAAGGTGGCACTTCACCAAAATTGAAGGTTAAGAAACCTATCACAGTCGTCAAACTAGTAATGAATACCGGTGTGAAGTTTAAGCGTATCGCTTCTACCAAAGCATCTTTCTTTGCCCAACCGTCTTTACGCATCTTTTGGAGCATGGTGATCAATATGTGGATACTATCTGCAACAGCCAATGTTAATATCATCGTTGGAAATACAGAGGAAGGAGGAGTCAGTTTTATTCCCATCAAGCCTACAAAACCAACTGCACTGATTATTGAGAAGATAACCACTACAAAGGTTGCAAGAGTACTAGTAAAGTTACGTGTCAATAAAAAGGTAGTGACAATCACAATGATCATCATAATCATCGTCAACATTAAATCTCGCATAGAAGACTCAAAAAATGCAGTATTCAATGGAATTAAACCTGAAGTATGCACTTGAAAGTTGGGATTTTCAGACTGAAAATCGGCTATCATTTGCCTGGTAAATTCCATTACTTCAGGTATTTCTGTAGAACTATCTTCTCCCGGGAGTTTCACCGTCACATTGATAGCTGTCGTTTTTCCATCATCACTAATCAATCTTTTCACCAAAAGCGGTTCTTCTAATGCAATTTTTTTGATTTCCTGAATCTCAGCATCCGATTTTGTAGCTGACTCGTAGGAAAGATCTTCTACAAACAAATCATCGCCTTCTGCTCGGGTATGCTGAAAATTAGTAATAGCATCTACTCTGGAGGAATAAGGAGTGTTCCAGGCTTCTGTAGTCAGCTCTTCAATGGCAATCAGGTTGTTGCGGGTAAAAACATCTCCATTATCTGGAGTAAGCACGATGATGACATTATCATCCTTGGTGTACTTATCTTGTAAAGCGTCAAAAGCTTCGAGCTCTGGATTGGACTTGCTGAAAAAGACATGATAATCTCCATCAAATTCCATTTTCCCTTGTGAAGCAAGACCAAAAGCAATGGCCATAGTCAGAATAAAAGTGGGCCACTTGTACTTAATGACAAACTCCGCCCAGCGCTTCGCCAGACCTCTGGCAGCGTCTTTCGCTTGGTTTAATGAACTCATTCCAGTGATTTTAGTAATTGACCGCCCAATTAGTAATTGG
>JBCBCD010000387.1:0-6659 GCA_038530915.1 Bacteroidota bacterium | reverse complement strand
CATCTTCTATGGTTCCATTGTTTTCAAAAACAATGTAACCATAGAAGATGCTATTGTATTGAAAAACTTTCAATTTTTCAGTGCTGCTTCAGGTGTAATTGCCAGAAAATGGATGGCAATCGATGAAACAGGCAAACAAAAAGAAGCCATACAATGGATTGCTATTGAAGGCATTAGGAATGAACAAATTCTTATGCCTGAAGATGCAAAAATATATGCCTCTGATCCTGAGAAAGCTTCTCCTGAGTCATTTGGTTACCCCGTCTTTGATAAAGACGGTAATCCTGAAACATATGAAGATCAAATTCAACTCGATCATCCTGAATGTGGTCTAAAAGTAAAATGGAAGGATGAACTTACGACGAATAATGGCATCAGAACATTGGTAAGAAGCTGGAATATAGAAGAAGATTGTGGAAACATAAGACTTTTTCATGTTCAGAAAATAGAACTAATACAGGCTTCTAATTATTCTCAACCAGATAATAGGTTTGGCATTACCACTAAAAAGAAAGTGGATAAGAAAAATTACCAATTTATTAAGACTCAACAACTTGACTTTAGATAGTGAGATAAATGTAATATTATCAAATGATTTAGCGCAAAAAGGTTTGAGAGACAGTAATTCATTTTATTGTCTCTTTTTTTGTTGATGAGTTTATTAATGTATGAGGTTATTAGAGGGGATCAATTTATACTTTTACAATATCAAACAAATGAGCCCGCAATCAACTTACGTTCATTGCGGGCTCATTTGTTTTAATATTAAAATCTGATTATTACTGGATTAGTTCACCATTATCATATTTTAAATAAAATTGGCGGCGGTAAGGTTTTCCAGCATTTGCAGTTTCTACATACTCCCAATTTCCATCCATTTTACCATCTTTTATCCATCCTTGCATTCTAAGATCTGCACTGTCAAAGAAAACCCATGACCAATATTGATTCTGAATTCTTCTACCAGATCTGTCATAGAAGGACCATTTCCCTACCATTTTACCATTTTCATATTGGCCTTTCATAGCTAACTCTCCATTTTCGTGGTAGAAGAAAGCTTCACCATGTTCTTGATTATTTTTGAACTTGATAATTTCAGCTGGTCTACCATTTTCATACCAAAACTTGTACTCCCCTTCCAATTTATCCTCAATGATCATTGAATGCCAGTAAGGGTTGCCGTTAGGGTATCTAAAAGTCCAGTCTTGATATTTGCTGTCCTCTTTGAAAATTCCCTGCATCCAAACCTGACCATTCTCATAATAGACCACCTCTTTGACCTTACGCTTTGAAGCTTCAGAACCTTCATATACACGTTCAACCTTAAGTTCAGTACCAGGATAAGTAGACAAGACTATCTCCTGCTGACCAAGAAGTGGAGCAATTCCTATTAGGAAAAATAAAATCATCATCGTCGGGTGCTTCATCGCTTGAAATTTTGGGTGTCCAAAAAATGGATCTGTTGTTCAAAAAGGGATTACATCTATTTATACGTTAAAAACTTAACTTTGGATCACTATTTGTTAATATATAGATGCTTTTTTTAACAAAAAAGTTGCACTTAAGCCTTTTTTCTTTAAACTTTTTTGCAAAAAAAGTACAATTTTTAACAAAAATGAAATCTTCAAGACGCTTTATTAGGCGTGTAGAAAACAAATAAATGCATTTCAATGAGTCACAGTACATTGAAATGCATTTATTTGTTATACATTCTTACTTACATTTGTCATGATATAAAGTGTTCTTAACAGAATTATAGAATAATGTCAATTGTAGAAGAATTCAACGCTTATCGTTCTAAGATGAATGAAGTCATCCTTGGTGAGGATAACAAAGTACTAAAACGTTTTTTCAACCTAGATACCAATGCCTATCAAGACGGAGCATTAGATAAGACCACTAAAGAATTATTGGGCTTAGTAGCTTCCATGGTTTTGCGTTGTGATGATTGCATCAGTTATCATTTGGGAAAATGTCATGATTTGGGTGTTAGTAAAGCAGCTGTTTATGAAGTATTTGCCATAGCCAACCTTGTGGGTGGATCTATTTGTATCCCTCATACAAGGAGAGCTGCAGAGTATTGGGAGGCACTAGAGAATGAATAAAAAAGAAGTAGAACTTGGGCCTATGCCCAAGTTCTACTTCTTTTTTATCTTATATTTGTCCATTCAAATTTTATTCAATGTCTGTAAGTAACCAAACCTATTTAAACGAACTCAACGAGGTACAAAGAAAAGCAGTGACTCATATTAAAGGCCCTGTATTGGTAGTCGCAGGTCCAGGTTCAGGAAAAACGAGAGTTCTTACTTATAGAATTGCTCATTTAATTGAAAGTGGCATTCCTGCTTATCAAATTCTGGCCCTTACTTTTACCAACAAGGCCGCCAGAGAAATGAAAAAGCGTATTGAAAAAGTGGTAGGAAATAAAGCAAATAATGTTTGGGCAGGTACCTTCCATTCCATTTTTGCCAGAATACTTAGAGTAGAAGCCGAAAAAATAGGCTATCCTTCCAATTTCACCATTTATGATACTGAGGATACAAAAAGTGTGATCAAGAACATCATAAAGGAAATGCAGTTGAATAAGGATGTCTACAATTTCAACACCATTCGGTCACGCATTTCTTCTGCAAAAAGCAACCTGATTACTCCTAAAAGATATTTGGAGAATGAACAGTTGATGGCTGAAGACCGCCAGGTAAAAAGACCTTACACTCAGGCCATCTATGCGAAATATACCGCTCGTTGTAAAAAAGCAGGAGCAATGGATTTCGATGACCTACTTTATCGGCTATACGAGCTTTTACAATCCAGTCCTGAAGTTTTGGAAAAATATCGCAAGAAATTTCCTTTTGTTCTAGTAGATGAGTTTCAGGATACCAATCAACTGCAATATGCGATTGTAAAAAAACTGGTCCACTATGATAAAAGTGAACGCAATATATGTGTGGTAGGTGATGATGCTCAAAGTATTTATGCATTTAGAGGGGCAACGATTCAAAATATTCTCGACTTCGAAGCTGATTTCAAGCCATTTGGAATTGAAGTATACAAATTAGAGCAAAACTATCGCTCTACTGAATCCATTGTACAGGCTGCTAATGAAGTCATACAATACAATAAACGACAAATCCAGAAAAAAATCTGGTCACACAAAGGAGAAGGTCACCGCATAAAAATATTCAAAGCCTTAACAGATGCTGACGAAGGGAAACTGGTTTCCGATAGCATACTCGAACAAAAAAATCGTTTTCACATCTCTAATGAAGAAATAGCGATTCTATACCGAACCAACTCACAATCAAGGATTTTTGAAGAAGCTCTACGCAGGATTAATATTCCCTACAAAGTAGTTGGAGGACTTTCTTTTTACCAAAGAAAAGAAGTAAAGGATTTGGCCGCCTATCTTAAGCTAGCCGTCAATCAAAATGATGAAGAGGCCTTGCGAAGAGTTATCAATTATCCCAAAAGAGCTATTGGGCCTAGTACAGTGGATAAGATCAATGCAGTTGCTTCAGAGAATGAAATTACCTTGTGGCAAGCTATTCCATTAACGCCTTTGGCAAAAAGAACAAAAAATAACGTCGCTGCCTTTGTACATATCATCAAAGAGTTTGCCAAGTTAGCAAAGGAAAAGGATGCTTACACAGCAGCTAATTTAATTGCAAAAAAATCAGGTTTAGTAGATTTATTAAGTGCAGATACAACTCAGGAAGGACTGGGCCGAAAAGACAACCTTAATGCACTATTAGATGGTATCAAAGCATTTGTAGATGAAGACACTGTAATTGATACAGAAACCATACCAGATAAATCATTGGCTACTTATCTTCAGAATATTGCCTTGCTCACGGATCAGGATGATGAAAACAAAACCAAAGATTCAGTTACTTTAATGTCTGTACATGCTGCAAAAGGACTGGAATTTAAATCGGTATTTGTAGTGGGACTGGAAGAAAAACTGTTTCCTTCTTTCATGTCCATGGATACCATAGAAGGCTTAGATGAAGAAAGAAGACTTTTCTATGTAGCCATAACAAGGGCAGAACAATTGCTCACTGTTTCTTACAGTGCTAGCAGGTATAGATATGGAAACATGCGTTATAATGAACCCAGTCGCTTTTTAGAAGAACTTCCACGAGATCATATTGAGAGCACTGGTGTGGTAAAATCGCGTCAGAGTGGTACACCGCCTTCTACCAAGGGCAGTACGGCTTCGGTTAGTGGCTATTTTAAGAAACAAAACAATATTCCAAGAATAGATCCCAAAGATTTCAAACCTGCACCAAGCAGTGAGATCCAGGTAGGAATGAAAATATTGCATTTAAAATTTGGAAGAGGCAAAGTCTTGAGTATTGACGGAGGAAAAGACAATCGTATTGCAAGCATTCACTTTGAAAACATTGATACCCCTCAGAGAAGAATTATGTTGAAGTATGCTAAGTTGCAAATACTAGATTAGAGTATATTTAGGTGTTTATTACTTCTAACCACATAAACTTATAAACAAAAAATAAGCTGACACAAAGGATTTGTGTCAGCTTGATTAGCACATATAAATTCACCCAAAGACTTTTTTACAAAAGCGCTTAAATCTTTGAATTCTCAAACTCATCAATTGTATTCCATTTTAAACTTAACCGGCATTACATAAGATACGCGTACTGCTACCCCTCTTTGTTTACCCGGTGTCCATTTATCTGGTAGTGTGTTCATCAATTCGATTACTCTGGCAGCTTCTTCACCACAACCGCCACCTATATCTCTTAAGATTTCTACTTTATTAACACGACCATCGGTTTCAACTACAAACTGTACAACTACTGATCCTTCGATGCCATTTTCTCTGGCGATAGATGGATAACGGATGTTAGCATAGATAAACTTAAGTAATTCCTGATCAGCACAAGCTTTCTTGGCTTTATTGTCTCCAGCTGTACTTTCACAACCAGGGAAGCGAGGCATTTGCTCAACTATTCTAAAGATCTCTTTATACTCAGGCTCTTTTGGTGGAGGCGGAGGAGGAGGTGGTGGAGCAGGTTTATCATCTACATCTGCCACTATCTCCGGAGCTTCCACAGCTGTTTCTGCTTCAATGGATTGATCCACAAATTCTACTTCTTCTTCTTCCAAAATGACCTCATCAGGTACCTCTTGAATTACTGGTGGTGGAGGTGGTGGAGGTGGTGGAGGTGGTTCAGCAGAACGAGGAACTTCTATTTCGATATCTTCTTCAATAACCAATGCGTTTTCCGGGATTTCGATTTGCATTTCGTAGCTTGTCCAGTTGAATGCTAATACAACAACTGCTAAAACTGCGATAAAAGCTATACGCATGTAGACAGGACTAAGACTAAAAACATCCACTTCACGATACTTGGTTCTTGCTTGCCAAGTAGGTTTTTCAACCTTATCAGCATATTTTTGTCGAAGTATTTTACCCTGTCGTGCGAAATAATAGCGACCTAAAAAGATGATCGCAAACAATGACAAAGCAACCAAGCATACCGCTAAGAACAAGTCTGTGGATGAGAAATTTAAATGGTTTAACATAGCGGTGCGTTTTTTGCTCCTTTTATTTTAATCCCCGGTCAGGTATTTTTTTTAGGAGCGGTTAATAAAATCTTTGGTTTCATTTTCTATTGTAAATTTATAGCCAAACGCAGGCCCAATTAGTGATTCAAGTCAATAGAGCTATTGATCTTTATCAGTCTTAGCCAATTAATTGGTAAGACAACATACTATTCACCAATTATTATTCTATTTAAATTTTGTAAACAAAAGAGTTGATGGCAGTTAAGGAGAAGCATACACAAATGATTGTTACCGAAGCAAAAAGGCTTGGGTTTTCTTTCATTGGGTTTTCCAAAGCTGAAAAAATGGATGAAGAGGCAAGAAGGTTAGAAAACTGGTTGAATAAGGATTTTCATGGTGAAATGAGCTATATGGCCAATCATTTTGAAAAGCGAATTGACCCTACCAAGCTTGTAGAGGGTTCTAAAACGGTCATTTGTTTATTGTATAATTACCACAACCCTACACCACAAAAAGATCCTGAAGCACCTAAAATCGCCCAGTATGCCTATGGAAAAGATTACCATCATGTCTTAAAAAGAAAATTGAAAAGCCTCCTCAATTATATAAACGATGAAATTGGTGAAGTAAACGGCCGTTGCTTCGTTGATTCAGCTCCTGTATTGGAAAGAGATTGGGCAAAAAGAGCGGGTGTTGGTTGGGTTGGTAAAAATACACTTTTGATTCATCCCAAAGCGGGCTCTTACTTTTTTCTTGCAGAAATCATATTAGATCTAGAATTGGTATATGATCATCCGATCAAAGATTATTGTGGTACTTGTACACGCTGCATAGATGCTTGTCCGACCGATGCAATTGCTGAAAATGGATATTTAATGGACGGAAGCAAGTGTATTTCTTATTTTACCATTGAATTGAAAGAAGCCATACCTGAAACTTTCAAGGGTCAGTTTGACGATTGGATGTTTGGTTGTGATATATGTCAGCAAGTATGTCCATGGAATCGTTTTTCCAGTCCACATAAAGAAGCTGAATTTGAACCACATCCTGATTTATTGGAAATGAAAAAAGCCGATTGGATAGAACTGACTGAAGAAGTGTTTAAAGAAGTATTTAGGAAATCA
>JBCBCD010000386.1:0-6660 GCA_038530915.1 Bacteroidota bacterium | reverse complement strand
TAAGCAGTTGCACAGAAAAATCATTGTGATTTTTTAATTTAGGCCATATTTAAAATAAATATGGATAAACAAGCTAACATCAATAGACGTTCTTTCCTTCAAAGTACTGCTTTAGCCGGAGCAGGAGTCGTTGTCAATCCAGTCCAACTCTTTCACACCAAATATTTGTCAAAACGCGGTAGTGCTGCAAAGCCAACAATTAGAATGGCTTTTGTAGGTTGTGGCCTTAGAGGACAATCACATATCAACCTTTGTTTAAAGCGTAATGATTGTGAAGTAGTGGCATTAGCTGAGGTTGATTCTACCATGATTACCAAAACCAAGGACTTATTTTCAAAGTTCAATAAAACAGTCCCAAAGATCTATCAGGATGGTGAATTGGATTATTTGAACCTATTTGACAATGAAGAAATTGATGCTGTGATCATCTCAACGCCATGGAAATGGCACATCCCAATGGCAATTGCATCCATGAAAGCAGGTGTTTATTGTGGTTTGGAAGTTGGAGGAGCTTTTTCTATTGATGATTGCTGGGCGTTAATCAATACCTACGAAGAAACAGGCACACCTTTGTTCTTCCTTGAAAATGTATGCTACAGAAGAGATGTAATGGCTGTTCTAAATATGGTTAGAAATAACTTATTTGGAGAATTAATCCATTTGGAGGGAGGATATCAACACGATTTGAGAGGGGTTAAGTTTAATGATGGAAAAACGCCTTACAACTCCGGAGCTGAATTTGGAGAAAATGGATTTAGTGAGGCCAAATGGCGTACCACTCACTCTGTTTATAGAAATGGAGAATTGTACCCAACTCATGGAATTGGGCCAGTAGCTCAATACATTAATATCAACAGAGGCAATCGTTTTGTCCACCTTACCAGCATGTCTACCAAAGCAAGAGGATTGCACGAATACATAGTAAATCATGAAAAAGGTGGGGCTAATCATCCAAATGCTAAAGTAAATTTCAAATTAGGTGATAAGGTGACAACCTTAATTCAAACCTCTAATGGTGAATCTATAGTATTGCATCACGATACCAATCTTCCTCGTCCTTATTCACTAGGATTTAGGGTACAAGGCACCAAAGGCTTGTGGATGGCCGTTAATAAATCAATCTATGTAGAAGGAAAAAGTTCTTCGCATAGATGGGAAGATGCAGATGCATACCTAAAAAAATACGACCACTCCATTTGGAAAAAGAAAGAAGAAGAAGCAAAAGGAGCCGGGCATGGTGGAATGGATTTTTTCTTAATGGATGCCTTTGTAGAAAGTGCCAAACAAGGTTCAGTACCCGTATTTGATGTATATGATGCAGCTAGTTGGATGGCCATCACGCCATTATCCGAACAATCTATAGCTATGGGTAGTCAACCACAAGCATTTCCTGATTTTACCAGAGGGTCTTGGATGCACAGAAAACCTATCTTTGCATTCGATGATCAATTTTAATTTTTTTCTGTTAGTCTTGTCATTAATTATAAATAGAGGTTTACAAACCTCTTCAGAATCAATATTCTTCAATAGAACCTAATATTAATATGAAACCTACTCTTCTTATTCTGGCTGCCGGTATGGGTAGCCGATACGGAGGTCTCAAACAAATTGATCCAATTGGTCCCAAAGATGAAGCCTTAATTGAATTTTCAATATACGATGCGATTAGAGCAGGATTTGGAAAAGTTGTTTTCGTCATCAGAGGCAGCATAGAACAAGTATTCAAAGAAAAATTTGCCAATAAATTTGATCATGCTATTAAAGTAGATTATGCTTTTCAAGAAGTAGACTCCGAAATTGAAGGCATTGATTCCATTCCTGAAAGAGAAAAACCATGGGGGACTGCCCATGCTGTTTTAGTAGCAAAAGATAAGATCAATGAACCATTTGCTGTCATAAATGCAGATGATTACTATGGTATTACTGCTTTCGATAGTATGGTAGAATTCCTTACTACCAGGTGTACTCCTGAAGTTTACTCTATGATAGGCTATGTCCTGAAAAATACACTCTCAGATCATGGTGTAGTAAATAGGGGAGTTTGTGAAATGGATAAAAACCTCAGACTCACTAATATCGTAGAACGTTTGAAAGTAAGAAAGCAAGATGATGTAGCCATGTATTTGGATGATGATCAAAATTTAAAACCTTTGCCACTCGACTCTCTGGTATCCATGAACTATTGGGGTTTTCACCCAAATATTTTTGAAATCATCAAAAACGATTTTAAAGATTTCATTAAAGAACATGGAGATAATCCAAAGTCTGAGTTTTTCATTCCTCTGGTAATTGATCAATTGATCCAAAGTAAAAATGCTGAAATTGAAGTAATCCCTAATGGTGAACAATGGTATGGCGTAACTTACCGAGAAGATAAACCTAAGGTAGAGGCTGCTTTCAACAAATTGATTGAAGAAAATAAATACCCTAAAGAAGGGTTGTGGAATTAATATTTATCTAAGAATATGTTTAAATTTCTAACTTTTGAAAACCAATACTTTATGAACCTAGTACACTGTAATTTAAGTTAGTTGATTAGCTTGCTAAACGCCTTCGTAAATATTTCACTAGAACCACAAATTATTGATTTTCAATGCGCGATAAATTTTAAACATACTCTAAATCAATCTAATCATGTATAAAAATTATTTAAAAATAGCGATCAGACAACTTTGGAAACACAAATTATTTTCAGCGCTCAATATTTTTGGCCTGGCTACAAGTATGTCTATTTGTTTGTTGGTAATCATGACACTGATTGATCAATATGGTTATGACAGTTTTCACACCAAATCGGATCAAATTTATCGAATCATAACATCAGAAGCACCTAAGGAAATTCAAATGTCAAGGGCACAAATGGCGACAACTGCTGTGGCAGTGGGTGATTATTTGAATGATGATTATCCGGAGCTGGAACAAGTCATAGAGTATCTTACGTTAGATGGAATAATTGAAGCAAATAACAAAGGATTAGGAGGTAATTCTGGTGCTGCAGTGGTACCTGAGTTTTTTGATGTCTTTGATTTTCCCTTTATCGAAGGAGAAGCGGTATCCGCACTTTCGCAACCCAGAAAAATAGTCCTTACAGAATCAACAGCAGAAAAATATTTTGGAGAGCTGAATCCTATTGGCCAAACCATAGAGTTTGGTGACCTTGGTTTATTTGAAGTTACAGGAATATTAAAAGATACACCTCGCCGGTCTCACATACAGTTTGACTTTTTGATTTCTCATGCTACACTGGAAGGGTTAACGGATGAAGAGCGAGAAAGTATAGCTTTATACGATGACTTGCAAACCTGGAGAGGGCGAATCTATTTTTTAGCCGCAAAAGGAGTTTCCCAGGCTAGTCTAAGTAATATCTTAGGTAAAGTAGCTAGTGAATATAGCGCAAAAGATAAAAACCTACATTATTTCTTTGAAGCTCAACCCCTGGAAGATATTATGCCCGGCCGTGGGTTATCTAATGAAATTGGTATTGCTACACCTCGAGAAGTACTTTACTTTTTGATAGCTCTGGGCATTATCATTATTGTTTCTGCTTGTTTTAATTATACCAGTTTGTCTATCGCAAGATCTATTAGGCGAGCAAAGGAAATAGGCGTGCGCAAAGTATCCGGAGCTAGAAAGCAAGATATTATTGCACAATTTCTTGGTGAATCTATCATACTTTCTGTTGTATCATTAGTTGTAGCCATTGGTTTTCTTGAATTGTTGATTCCTTTATTATATGGACTAGACCCCTTTATGGAAGAAGTCTTCTATTTAGAAAAAACACCTAAACTCTATTTGATTTTCTTTGGATTTAGTTTGGCAGTAGGCTTTTTAGCAGGCTTTTATCCAGCCTTCAACATTTCAAAATACAAACCCATCCAAGCCATCCGTCAGCTGAGTGACGTAAAGCTATTGTCACAGGTAGGATTGAGAAAAGCATTGGTTACCATTCAATTATCCTTGTCTCTAATATTTATCCTGACGGTTGTGATTGTACTAAAACAACAGCGTCACATCTTAAGCGCTGATTTGGGGAGCCGCACTGAAAACTTATTGAATGTAAGAATGAAAGGAGAAAATTTCAATGTTTTTGCTCAACAGGTTCGTCAGTTGAAAGGGGTAGATGAGATTTCTTCTTCAGCACAGGTAATTTTGACCGGAGAAAGAGCGAACAAAATGTTTATGTTTAATGAACAACAGGATTCAGCAGGAATGATCTATAATGAAGTGAGTTCTAATTATGTAGAGAATTTAGAATTGAATCTGTTGGCTGGTGCCTACTTTCCTGATTTGGCGCCTTCAGGTGATGAAAAATTTGCAATGGTCAATGAGACTGCTGCCAAAAGAATGGGCTACAATAACTATGATAAAGCGGTAGGTAACTATATGTTTTGGGAAGATAGTACTGTCTTCAAGATAATTGGTGTAGTAAAGGATTTCAATCACAACAACTTATGGTTTGATCCTGTAGAAAATTTTGTTTTGGTTCAAAATAATGAAGCTGCATGGAATGCGAATATCACATTCAATGGATATGACGATGAAGCTACTTTAGCAGCTGTGGAAAACATATGGAAAGATTTATTCCCGGATCAATATTTTACCGCATTTTTTACTTCTGATCGTATTTACTACTTAAGTAAATTTTTTAGAATGGGTTCTCAAACGGTAGGTTTTGTTGGCTTGCTGACCATCATTATTGCATGTATGGGTTTATTAGGCATGGTGCTCTACAGTATAGAAGGACGCATCAAAGAAGTGGGGATAAGAAAGGTATTGGGAGCAAGCATTAACGACATTATTTGGCATTTATCAAAAGGTTATTTCATACTAATCGCCATAGCCATAGTGATAGCTATTCCTATCACTTGGTTGGGTGCTAATTTATGGTTGCAAAACTTCGTACTCCGTATCAGCATCACACCGGCTTTGATGCTGGTCGGTGTATTTATTATTGCCATGATTGGTTCCTTTACTGTTGTTTCTCAAACTTATTTAGCAGCAAAGAATGACCCTATCAATGCATTGAGAACTGAATAAAAAATAAAAGCTATGATAAAGAATTTCATAACCATCGCTTGGAGAAAGATAAAATCTCAAAGATTTTATGCAGTTACCAATATTATGGGCCTGGCAATAGGCATTGCCTGCTGTCTTTTGATAACGCTCCTGGTTTTAGACGAAGTGAGCTATGATAATTATCATGAAAGAAGTGAAGATATTTATAGAATCACTGGCGAATACAATTTTAATGGACAATACAATAAAGTTGCAGTTGCTACTTCATTGATGGCTGAAGTGGTCAAAAGTGAAGTTCCTGAAATTGAGCAAACAGCTAGAATGAGAGCGTATGGTTCCTGGTTGGTTCGCAAAGAAGGCAGCATTGAGAATATTCGTGAGTACAGTGTCATCTATGCGGATGCGAGCATTTTTGATATTTTCAATTTCCCATTAATTTCGGGGGATAAAGCTACCATATTGAATCAGCCCAATACAATGGTTATCTCCCAATCCGCAGCTAGAAGATATTTTGGCGAAGCCGATCCGATTGGGGAGACACTTGTACTGGATAATGATGAGAATTTTGTCATAGTTGGAGTTTGTGAAGATGTACCATTCAATACGCACTTCCAATATGAATTTTTCCTATCTATGGTAGAATTGGATGAAATGGTTAATGATATCTGGCTCAACAATAACTTTCATACTTATATAAGATTAAGACCGGGATCTGATGTCGATGAGGTCTATACTAAGGTAAATGAAACATTCAAAAAGTATGCCGCCCCTCAAATCCAACAATTTATAGGTGCAAGTTTTGATGAATTAGAAGCTAGTGGAAATTACTTTCGCTACAACTTACAACCTGTACGTAGCATCCACTTGAACTCTAATATGACTGCTGAACATCAACCAAATGGTGAAAAGGCATATGTTTGGATTTTTTCAGCAATAGCTCTGTTTGTATTATTGATTGCTTGTATCAACTTCATGAACCTGGCAACAGCAAGGTCGGCCAATAGAGCCAAGGAAGTAGGAATGAGAAAAGTCTTAGGTTCCAGTAAGAAAACGCTTATTGTGCAGTTTTTAATGGAGAGTGTACTCATGAGTGGGATCGCCTTTCTCTTAGGCTTGTCAATTGCTCGCATAGCAATGCCCGCGTTCAATGCTTTGACTGGCAAATCTTTGGCCATTCCATTTTTCAACCCAGCCTTTATTGGAGTAAGTATCTTTGCTGTGCTTCTTATTGGTGCTTTAGCAGGCAGCTATCCGGCCTTCTTCCTTTCTGCATTTGATCCGTTAAAAGTATTAAAAGGCAACCTCAAGCATGGCGCAAAAAGTGGTTTGTTAAGACAGTTTTTGGTGACTTCCCAGTTTACCCTTTCGATTGTTATGATGATAGGCACAGGTGTAATTTATAAGCAATTGAGTTATATTCAAAATAAGCGATTAGGGTTTGAAAAAGATCAGGTCCTAACCTTATCCGCCAGCAACTACCCTGGAAGTTTCGATGCACTCATAGATCAGATAGATAATTTTCCAGAAGTAAAGTCGAGTACCGTCACCTGTTATCTTCCGATAAGTAATTCTTGCCGTTCCAACAATGCCCATTGGCTGGAAGGAGAAGATATGTTGAATGAGACCAAGAGCATTCAACAATGG
>JBCBCD010000385.1:0-6672 GCA_038530915.1 Bacteroidota bacterium | reverse complement strand
TTAATAATTTAGGCCCTCTCCAATCTTTTCTCTAAAATTCGGGATAACTCATGTTGGCTCAAATATTTCTTTCTTGAAGAATGGAAATGATATATTTTAATAATACCTCAAAAGAAAGTTTAGCTCTCCAATTCCCATAATTACTGCCTGTAAATGCAATAGCAGCATTATAATCTTCCAAAATCATCATGTATTGCCCCCCATTTCCAGAAGCAAATAATACTTCGGTTTTTATGTCTTCATATTCCAGCAATTCTCTGTACCAGAAATAACCGTATTCCGCAGATTCACTCTTAACATTTTGAGTTCTTGCTACACCTAAAAATGACATTCCAACAAATATCTCAGCCTGAGTAGACTCATCTATCCAATCTTCGCTCACTATTCGTTCTCCTTTCCAAAGCCCCTTATCATGGACCAACTGGGCAATTTTCAACATATCTAATGGTTTCATAAAAAAAGAGCCGCCACCATAACCTCTGCCTTCCGGAGTTATATACCACGAATAGTCTTTGATTTCTAATGGATCGAATAAATGTTTTTTTGCAAAATCTAACAACGTCATGTTGCTTGCTCTGGCAATGATAACACCTACCAAATCAGGTTCTAATGAAGAATACTCCCATTTTGTCCCTGGAGTATGGCGAGCAGGAACACTTAAATTATAGGCCAACCAATTTTCTGTATCCCACATCTCACTTTCACAATTAGGTCCTACATCGAAAAACTCTTCACAAGCAATTCCTGATCTCATTTCAAGCAGATCTTTGATTTTTATTTCACTTTTTGGACCATCCTTCCACTCCTTAAGATATGTGCTTGCTTTCTGATTAACAGAAAATAGCCCTTGATCAACAGCAATACCAGCAAGCAAGCTGATGACAGACTTGAAGGAAGATCTCATATCGTGGATACTATCTCTGTCGAATTTGTGGAAATACTCTTCAATTATTGTCTCATTATTCTGTGCGACCAATATTCCATCAATATTGGGATACTTACCGTTTAGTATGTGTTTTCTTACTACTTCTATTGAATCCTGTGCTGCCTGCCTATCGATAGTGGAATAGCTTTTATTAAGAATAGGTTTTGGAGTAGGGTTATTCTTAATATCCTGAATGATTTTTGCATCGACCCAATAAATATCCTCATTACTGGTATAGAACAGGTATTTTCCATCTTTACTTACAAAAGGGCATAACTCATGGCCATTAGTGTTGATTTTTGGGCCCATATTCATAGATTCGCTCCAACTACCATCTTTGTTTTTAAAGCTGATGTACAAATCCCCTCTGCCATAGCCTTCAGGTCTTTGTGCACAAAAAACGAGATATTCTTCATTTGGGTCTACAAAGACATCCGCTTCATAAAAGTAGGTGTTAATGGAATCTCCCAACTGAGTTGGCGTTTGAAAGTCGCCATTTATAAACTGGGATTGATAGATGTCAAAATCATAATTTTTCCTATTGGATGAAAAGAACATAGTTCCTTCCTTTGTGAAGGAGATATAGTATTCATTTCCATTGGTATTGATTTCAGGCCCAGCATTAATGGGTTCTGACCAACCATCAGCCTGCTTTTCGACATACCAAATGTCGTAGTCTTTGGGCTCACCTTCACCATCCATTGCTCTTTTCGAAATAAAATACAAGCGATCCTCATCAGGAGAAAGGAAAGGATCGTTGTAACCATAAGTAGGGTGTTCGAGTAGTGTTATAGGTTCACTCCAGGATGCTCCATCTAGCTTTGAGTACCTGATTTCTTCCTTGCCATTTACATTTATGCCATAAAAGAATTCAGTTCCTTCTTGATTAAAGACTGATCCAAACTCATATTCATTTGGATTAGAGATTAGATCAGGAGCAAATACTTCAGGAGTCGTTGAAGGTGGTGTCTGTCCTAAGTATAGTGATGCATCTTTATTAGAAGAAGTACAACCTATGATAAGGATAAGTGGCAGCGTACTAAGGAGTTCCTTAAACACTTTATTGATGTTTCTTTTTGCTGAAAAGAGCATATTGTTATCCAAAGTTTATGTTTCTATAATTAGTAATCTACTCATGATTTAAACTCTTCACCGGACTTACACTTGCAGCCTTCAAAGCTTGCAAACTAACCGTTGTCCATGCAATAAACAATGAAATCATTGCTGCACTAATAAAAATCCAGACACTTAGATCAATTTTATAAGCAAATTGAGCAAGCCACTCTAGCACAAAGAAATAAGCAATTGGTACTGCAATGACGATAGCGACAAAGACAAGTTGAGTAAAATCTCTAGAAAGCATCATCACTATATTAGAGCTAGTCGCACCAAGTACTTTCCGTACCCCTATTTCCTTAACTCTGTGCTCTGCAGTGAAGGCTACTAAACCAAAAAGTCCCAAGCAAGAAATAATGATCGCAAAACCAGCAAAGTAGGTAGATAATGTACCCACTCGCTTTTCAGACTCATAAAGTGCTTGATAGTTTCTATCCAAAAAGGTGTAATCAAAAATAAACCCGGGAGCAAATTCATGATAAAGTGACGCTATGCGCTCAAGGGCTTCTTCTTCTCTACCTACTTCCAGTCTAGCTGCAACATAGTCTGTATATTCAATATGAAAGTAGGCGGGCTTTACAGATTCATGAAGTGACATATAGTGAAAGTCCTCAACTACTCCAATGATCTCTAGAAAAAAATCCTCCGAAAGCTGAACCCGTTGTCCCAAAGCCTCTTTGGTAGAGAACCCCATGGCTTTTGCAGCTGTCTCATTGATAACCATTTTGGTGCTATCTGTTGCGAACTCCTCACTGAACCACCTACCCTCTGCCATTTGAAACTCCATTGTTTTATCGAGGTCATAATCTACAAAAAACCGCTCAAAAACCACTCGCTCTTCTGGCGATTTCCCATCCCAACTAAGCGCTGGATTAGAACTAACGTTACCGACCAATCCATGATTTGTTCCACTAGCATGGACTACCCCCGGTATTTTCCGCAGCTCATTGAAAAAGGTTTCTCTTCGATTCGTGATGCTACCATCCTGAGTGAATAAAATTATGTTATCTCGATTATAGCCAAGGGGTTTATTACTGACGTATTGGGTCTGTAGATGAATGACCATCACTGCAACGAGGAGGACGATTGTCAAAGTAAACTGGAAAATGACCAGCCCTTTCCTTGCCCATACTTCGCCTATTGAATTCTTGATTTCACTTTTAATCACTTGAATTGGGCTGAAATGAGAGAGGTAAAATGCAGGATAGCTTCCCGCAAGAATACCAGTTAAAAATACTGTAATGATTGACATGGCGATCAGTTCAGGCGTCAATGAAAGTATAATGTTCTTGCCTGTTATTTGATTGAATGGCCCGAGAAAAATTAATACCAGCACATAAGCAAGAAGCATGGAGAAGAAAGAGATCAGCAGAGCATCTCCAATGTATTGACGTATCAGTCCAATCCGTCCCGCTCCAATGGCTTTACGAATACCTACCTCCTTTGCTCGCTTGGAGGCACGTGCAGTCGAAAGATTCATAAAATTGATGCAGGCAATGACTATAATGAAGATGGCAATCACCAAAAACAATCTGACATAATCAATACGTCCACCATCGGGCAGCCCGTTGGTATACCTTCCCCGTAAGTATTGATCAGAGTACTTTTTGAGGAAAAGCTCCATGTCACTATCCGCTACTTTTGATTTCACATAGCCTGAAATTTTTTCAGCTGTAGCTTCAGGGCTAGCACCCTCTCGAAGAACAATATAAGTGGGCGGCCCGCTGTTAGACCATACACTTGCCCATGCAGCTTGATCAAGAAAGTCTTGGAATGGCAGAACAAAATCGAAGATGTAAGTTGATTTATTACTGATATTTTCGAAAACCCCGCTAACGGTAAAGTTCATCCTATCATCAACCCGTATTGTCTTTCCTAAAGCATTTTCTACAGTTCCAAAAAAATTATTGGCCAGCTCTCTGGAAATACAGATTGATGCCGGGTCATTAAGAACAGTATTGGGGTCTCCTACGATAAGTGGATAGGTAAAAATATTGAAAAAGTCTTTTCCTACATGGTAACCATTTTCTCTCAGAGAGGTATTTTCATGCGACAATAAGCTAGTAAAGATCCATGTAGTTGTTGCTGAGTACTGAATATCAGGGAAGTCAGCTTTTAGGGATTCCCCCAAAAGGCCGGGAGTACCATCGGACACAGATTTTCCATCGGCGTATGTTTGTAAAGACATTACCTGGAAAAGTCGGTCATCTTTCTCGTGAAACTTATCAATAGAGAACTCATCTTGTACCCACAAATAGATGAAGAAAGCACTTGTCAGTCCAATGGTAAGGCCAATGATATTAATCAGAGAGGAAAACTTTTGTCTAAGAAAATTCCTTAGTGTGATTTTTAGATAATACATGTGAATCAGTCGTTAAGTTGTAATTTCTTTTCGGTCCAAAAATCAGCCTTTATTTATCAGAAAGTAAAGTAAAAAATGCCTTATTACGTCCTATTACGGGTGATGGGACTCTTTAATATTCATTTTGACATAGTCCATTGGCGATAGATTGGTGCTCTTTTTAAAAATTCGATAAAAACTGCTCTTTGATCTAAAACCACAAGAATGGGCTATACCAGTTATCGATTGGTTTTTTAGCGCCTCTGATTTCAAAATTTGTTTGGCTTCTTCCACCCTGAATGCATTCACAGTATCGTAAAAGTTACTATCCAAGACCTCCTTAAAAAAAGCGGATAGCTTACGCTCGGAAGTTTCCATAGCTTTAGCGAGCACTTTTGAATTGAGGTCTTGCAATAAATACATTTTTTCCGCTCGCATGCAACGTCTAAATCGTTGGGTTAAACCTTCTTTTTCTGAAAGTTTTAAATACGAGTTGGATGGTTGATTGGAGTGAGTGCTGTTTTCTATATCTTTAATTAAAAATTGAGGTAAAAACACATTAGGTTGCGTGAGTCCATTATAACTGATAAAAGTTATTGCCCCGACCAGAAAGAAAATGGTAGTGTAAGCGTCCCAGTCAATATATTGTCCAACTGCCATTCCTGTCGATGTGATGACCAAATCTACCACAACTACCATCAAAAAACTCATCAAAAACTTCTCTATCCATAAGAATCCCTCTTCTCCAATATTAGAATAATTATACTTCATCAATTTTCGGTAGTTGTAAAGCAACCTCAACGCCATCAAAAAATAAATGATTCCGAATACATCCTGAATCAAGGACCAGTTGCCAAAATACTGGTGAATGGTATTAATATAGGTAGTATTGGGATCAATAGACTTTGGAATGATATAGTCAAAAAAGAAGACGAAGAAAACAATGAAGTGTTTGATATTTTTCTTCATCAGATTAGATCGCTCCCCAAAAATAGATTTTACATAAACATAAGCCAAAGGGGGTATCAAAAACCAAACCCCATGTTGAAGGTAATTTGTTATGAATTGTAAAGTGGATAGCTCGTGTAGCATTGCATAGAAATGCACGATATTATTTAGAATCAATGCCCAAAAAACAACCAAAATGTATTGTGGTGCGCTCTTCTCTTTGAGTCTCATTGTACCAATTATGGGTAAAATACTCAGTACAATCCCAATAACCAGTACGAAGTCTGTAATTAATTTCATCTATTGAAATGGCTTATGGGTTAATCTGATAAATGAGCCCTTCCTTCATATCCTTGGGGCTTCCCATAAAAATGAACGATATCTATATAATTGCTCATTGACATTCCTCCTGGATTTAGTCCAGGTTGACCTTCTGGAACGGGGACACTTAGTTTCTGGAAATATTCTTCCCAAATGGGAAAGATGCTATTTGTTTCCGGATCCATATAAGTCATTTTTTGCAATTGGAATATTGGTTGATTATTGTTTGCATATTTGAATGAATCGTATATCAGTTCAGAGCAATAGTACTTATCATTAGAAATATCAAACACTTCATCGTAAGCTACACCTAATTTTGTTTTTGCAAAATCAATAGCTTTTGGAATAAGGTGCTCATGATCTGGTTTGATTCTTCCCACCACAACTTTACTGTTATCGTCTTCATCAAAAGAACGCATAAAAAAGCTGTCTAAAGGCGTTTCTACTACCCCAGCCGTGATCGCCTCTAAAATGATGAATTCACCTTTCCCTTTTGGGATGACTATGCCCACGTGAGAGAATTTTGATCCTTGAATTCCGAATGTTACTTTTTCTATCGATTCACAAAAGGGACCACAGTCACTATCTTGAAATAATATATCCCCAGCCCTTAATTCAAATTTCGAATAATCAAAATTGGATATTGTCTTAATTGAGTTGAAAGGCTGTTCTTTCTTACTAGATTCACATGAAAAAATGAACAACAATAGTAAATTAAAAAATAGCACTTTATTCATTAACTTATTTTTGTTGATTGTAATCATAATATTTTGTCCTTGTTCATAATTGTTGCATTTCCCGCAATACATATTTGATTTTGACTATTCTTCAAAGAACAAGCGATTTTAGCTAAGTTTTTTTCTGAAATAATTTCTTTTACTAAAAAATGTGCACTGTACTCTTCATTAATAAATACAGGTTTTTTAAACTTCATTTCTTGATACAAATAAATTGTTCCAATTCCAGGAAAAAACTTAGCTAAAATCGCTTGTTCTTTGAAGAATAGTCAAAATCAAATATG
>JBCBCD010000384.1:0-6678 GCA_038530915.1 Bacteroidota bacterium | reverse complement strand
AATAGAATTGGATTTACAATTAGAAGAACTACCGCGCATTAAGGCCAATAAAAAAGATTGGATAGAGGTTTGGGTGAACTTGATAAAAAATGCTGTTGAAGCTTTAAATAGTCATCAGATTCAAAATCCAAAGATAACAGTCGCTTCAAAATACCTTGGGGCACATATTTGCGTCTCGATAACAGACAATGGCCCAGGAATTCCTCAATCTTTACAATCAAAAATATTTAGGCCAAATGTGACAACAAAGGTTAATGGACTCACTTTTGGACTAGGACTAGGTTTGTCTATCGTCCAGAAAATTGTTCAATCCTATAGTGGTGAAATTGAATTACAAAGTAAACCATGGCATACAGAGTTTTTGGTTAGGATACCTGCTCACTAAACAAGTCAAAGAATATGGAAAAAATAATTTTGTTGTGCGTTGAAGACCAAAGAGAGGTCTTGACTGCCATAGTCAGTGATTTGGCCTTTTTTGACAAAGGATTTGTTATTGAAGAATGTGAATCTGCTGATGAAGCATTGGACTTAGTAGAAGAAATAGATGCAGAGGGAGATTATCTTGGGGTAGTTCTCTCAGATCATGTAATGCCGGGTAAGTCGGGGGTTGCCTTTCTTTCTGAATTGCATAAAGACCCAAGGTTTCGACACACCAAAAAAGTACTAATTACTGGTTTGGCCACTCATTCTGACACCATCCAAGCCATTAATGATGCTGCTATAGATCGATACATTCAAAAACCCTGGCAACAGGAGCAATTGATCCAGTATGTGAAAGAATTACTCACACATTTTATTATACTCAAAGGTATTGACTATCAATCATGGTTGCCTTATCTGGATTCCGCTACCTTGTTTAAGTTAATTAAGTAAACGATAAATTGATCTCAGATCAATTTATCGTTTACTTAAACATCTATTACCATACATTTTACTTCAAAAAAGGCAGCAGGGTTTTTCCAACAGCATCATAATAGGTATTTTTGAGTCGCTTAATTTAGAATTGTTATTATACTCAAAAATTGAGCGTCAAATAACTCAAAAGAATCAGTATCAAAATGAGCACTCCTATTGACGTATTGCCTGGCATAAGTTATCCTTTAGGCGCAACAGTTGTAAATGGAGGGGTAAATTTTTCTCTCTTTACTAAGAATGCTTATTCTGTTGAGCTTCTTCTCTTTGATGCTGATCATAGTCAGCCTTCACGAATTATAAAATTGAATCCTCAGGTCAATAAGACCTTTTACTATTGGCATTGCTTTATACCAGGGATAGGTGAAGGACAAATTTATGCTTATCGCATAGATGGTCCTTTTGAACCAAAGAAAGGCTTGCGATTTGATCCTGAAAAAGTATTAATCGATCCGTATTCCAGAGCTGTTATTACAGACAAGTTGAACCGAAAAATAGCCAGTAGTCCTGGAGACAATTGTTCTACTGCTCCCAAAAGTGTAGTTATCGATCCGAAGAGCTACAATTGGGAAGGTGATCAACCTTTGAAATACCCATTTAAAAAGTCGATTATCTATGAATTGCATGTAGGAGGATTTACCAAAAATCCGAATTCAGGCGTTAGGGATGAGTTGAAGGGAACATATAAGGGCTTGACAGAGAAAATTCCCTATCTGAAATCTTTAGGCATTACGGCAGTAGAATTATTGCCGGTCCAACAATTTGATGTGCAGGAAGCTCCGGAAGGCTTGACCAATTACTGGGGCTATGCGCCTATGGCATTTTTTGCACCTCATTTAGAATATAGTTCAGTAAAAGATCCGGTAGCTGCTGTCCATGAGTTTAAAGATATGGTAAAAGCTTTTCATAAGGCAGGAATTGAAGTGATCTTAGATGTTGTTTTCAACCATACAGCAGAAGGTAATGAAGAAGGTCCAACCTATTCATTTAAAGGGATAGAAAATGTAGGCTTCTTTTTGCTGGAAAATGATCCTAGCTGATACAAAAAATACTCAGGATGCTGTAATACTTTGATGGCTAATCATTCTATAGTACGAAGACTGATAAGAGATAGTTTGAGAACCTGGGTATCGGAGATGCATATAGATGGGTTTCGGTTTGATTTAGCTGCCGTATTGAATAGAGATGAAGATGGCACTCCATTAAAGAATCCACCACTATTATGGGAAATAGAATCAGATCCCGTACTGGCACCAACCAAAATTATTGCGGAGGCATGGGATATTGAACAATATAAGTTGGGGAGCTTTGTAGGAGATAGATGGGCAGAATGGAATGGAAGATTCAGAGACGATGTGAGGCAATTTGTTAAAGGGGATAAAGGCTTAGCAGGTACGATTTCACAACGGTTGCTTAGTAGCCCGGACTTGTTTGGGACAGAAAGGAAGAGAGACCCCAACCGAAGTATTAACTTCATTACCTGCCATGATGGTTTCACTATGAATGATTTGGTGTCTTACAATGAAAAACACAACTTGGCGAATAAGGAAGACAATAGAGACGGAACCAATGCCAACTATAGTTGGAACTCAGGTACAGAGGGTGATACCGAAAAGCAAGAGATCGAAAATTTAAGAGCGAAACAGGTTAGAAATTTTCTTACGCTATTGATGATCTCACAAGGGACACCAATGATGTTGATGGGAGATGAAGTGAGGCGTACACAAAATGGTAACAACAATGCATATTGTCAGGATAATGAAATAGGCTGGTTTGATTGGGATTTAGTAGAAAAGCATTCAGATACCTTAGCCTTCACAAAAAGGCTGATACAATTCAATTTAAGTACTCCTTACTTTCAGGAGAATCACTTCTGGAATCATGGTAGTGAAACTCAGGTTATTTGGCATGGGACAAAACTTAACCAACCAGATTGGAGTTACCATTCACATACCTTAGCATTTACGTTGAATAATCCTGCATATGATCACCAATTGCATATCATAGTAAATGCATTTTGGGAACCTTTGGAGTTTGAATTGCCACCGATTGAAAATCGCAGCAATAATCTTTGGGAATTATTGGTGGACACAAGTTTTGATCAACAGGAAGAACAAGTAATTGATCGTTTTAATTATACAGCTAAAGAAAGATCAGTAGTCGTTTTGCGATGTGGCTGATATTTTACAGAATTTCATAAATAACAAATATCATGAAACTGTTTTTTTACTTCACCTTTTTGATGTGTTTTTTGATGGCTTGTTCGTCTTCAACAGCCGAAGAGCCTAAAACGGAGTCATCTACTACTGCTCCTGTCAGTACATTTGTATCCAATACTTCTGGTGATTTTGTTTCTGCAGATCCAGAGGGGCCAGCTGATTTTACAGTTCAAGTACAGGGTATAAATGCGGGTACCAGCTTTTTGATTGGCATGTTTGCAGAGCAGCAATTTAAAATGGATTCAGCGGTAGTAGCCAGTAATGGATCTATGCGTTTTCAAAATGCAGATGGATATAATAAAGGATTCTATCTTGTTTTATTACCCAATAGACAAACGGTACAAGTCCTATTAAATGATGATCAGGAGTTTACCCTGAGAACAAATTTAGCAGATGTTGTAGGTAGTGCTGTAGTAGAAGGAAATAAAGATACAGAGCTTCTTTATGAAGCATTGAAGTTTGAAACAGCTCAGCAAGGCGATTTGACCAGAGTATCTAATGCAATCAGAGCTAGTGGCAATGATGAGGCTAAGGTGAAAGAGTTATTGGCAGAACAAGATCAACTGGTCAATGCGAGAAAAACTTTTTTGAACAACCTTTTCGAGGAAAATCCCAATACCTTATTTACAAAATTCAAATTAGGTGGTCAAAATCCTGATCTGATTGATGTAAAAGGACCTGATGGTAATCTTGAC
Organism: Bacteroidota bacterium; assembly: GCA_038530915.1. Classification (GTDB taxonomy): domain Bacteria; phylum Bacteroidota; class Bacteroidia; order Chitinophagales; family Saprospiraceae; genus JANQPA01. The sequence continues at coordinate 2,852 of JBCBCD010000384.1, read as the reverse complement.
CAGCAAAAGCAAGTGTTTTACTTTAGAAGAGACTTTTGGAAAACAGTAGATTTTTCTGACAACAGATTGATGCATACACCTATCATTTACAATAAGTTACAGCGTTATATGCTCGAGTTTATCCCTCAAACACCTGATTCTGTGATCAGAAATACAGATATGTTGATGGCACAAGTACCTGTAGGTTCGGAATTCTACAAATTTTTCATCAACTGGATCGCTGTAAAATACGAACCTGGTAAATCCACTGTAATGGATGCAGAAGCAGTTTATGTTCATATGGTCCAAAACTATTTCACCCAGGAAAAAGCCAGAGCTTTTATGGATTCTTTATCCATCTATGGCTTACAATTGAGAGCTAGTGAAATGGCAAATAGCTTGATCGGACAAAAAGGACCTAATATCACAGTACCGGATATTAATGGCAATAACAAGAATTTATACGATATGAAAGCAGATTATATCGTCGTATTCATGTATAACCCCGAATGTGATCACTGTATTGAAGAAACGCCCATCCTGGCAAGAGAAGTACAAAGGCTTAAAAATTCAATGGACATCGATGTTTATGCCATTGCTATAGACACAGATAAAGAGCAATGGGGTGCTTTCATCCAAAAGAACAATATTGGAAATTGGACCAACGTATACGATGAAACCAACCGCTCTATCTACAAAACGTACTATGTAGACAATACACCTGAGCTTTACTTATTGAATAAAGACAGAGTGATTATTGCGAAGAATTTGAAACCACAACAGGTGGAGGAGGCGATTAGGAGGGATATGTAAGCTTTTGATCCTGAGATCTTATGCTGCTGCGATCCTGTGATACATTACAAGATCGCAGCATCATAGGATCACAAGATAATCATCCTGCTCAACCTTCATTATACAAATTCCTAAAGTGAATTGCTTTATCAAGTGTTCAATTTAGATATTTCATGCCACTGAAAAATCAATTAGTAGAGAGAAGAATTTATGAGTGATGGGTGATAGGTGATAAAATCAATCACCCATCACCCATCACTTATAAACCTACCCCGCCCACCCCTCTCTATCCAAACTCCTAAAATGAATCGCTTCTGCCAAATGCTCAATCTTAATCTCATCACTATCGGAAAGATCGGCAGCTGTACGAGACACTTTTATAATGCTATCATAAGCTCTAGCCGACAACTTAAGTTTTTCCATGGCCTTTTTTACCAACATCGCACCCGGCTTTGAAATGGGACACATTTCTCTGAGCATGCGGGTATTCATCTGTGCGTTGCTATGGATGTGTGGTAGGTCTTTGAATCTTTCTTGTTGTCGCTCTCTTGCTTTAACTACACGTTCTACAATGGAAGAACTGGGTTCTGCTTTGTAATCCATTTTGGCGAGTTCGTCATAAGAAACGGGAGTCACTTCTACATGCAAATCTATTCTATCCAGCAATGGACCTGAAACTTTATTGAGGTATTTTTTGACTACGCCTGGTGAGCACACACAATCTTTTTCAGGGTGATTGTAGTAGCCACAAGGGCAAGGATTCATAGAGGCGATCAACATAAAGCCAGCGGGATAATCGACAGAAATTCGGGCCCTTGAAATGGATACTTTTCGTTCTTCCATAGGTTGGCGTAAGACTTCCATCACCGATCTTTTGAATTCTGGAAGTTCATCTAAAAAAAGTACACCATTGTGGGCCAAGGAGATCTCTCCTGGCATGGGGTTAGAACCTCCACCTACCATGGCAACATCACTGATGGTATGATGAGGTGCCCTGAAAGGTCGTTGATAGATCAATGAAGAATTGCCGGGTAACTTTCCGGCAACAGAATGGATCTTTGTGGTTTCCAGTGCTTCATTGAGTGTCAAAGGAGGAAGGATGGTAGGTATGCGACGAGCCATCATGGTTTTACCTGCACCAGGAGGTCCGATTAAAATGGCATTGTGTCCACCTGCAGCTGCTATTTCCAGCGCTCTTTTGATATTGCCCTGGCCTTTAACATCAGAAAAGTCTACCTGATGTTGCTGTTGGTTGTAGGAAAATTCTTCTCGTGTATCTACAAAGGTGGGCTCCAATTTCAGGTTTCCTTCGAAGAAATCAATGACTTCTCTGATATTGTTGATTCCATACACATCTAAGTTATTGACAATAGCCGCCTCTCTGGCATTGGCTTTGGGGATAAACAAGCCCTTTAGCTTTTCCTGTCTAGCTTTTATAGCAATAGGTAAAGCTCCGCGAATAGGTCTTAGGCTTCCATCCAAGGACAATTCTCCCATCATCATATACTGATTTATATCAGGAGCATCTATTTGTTGGCTGGCGGCTAGATAGGCCATTGCAATAGGCAAATCGTAGGCGGCTCCTTCCTTCCGTATGTCTGCTGGAGCTAGGTTAACGATGGTTTTTAAGCGCAACATTTTAAAGCCTACATTCTTTATGGCTGCTTCCATACGTTGAAACCCTTCCTTGATGGCACTGTCCGGCAATCCAACCAAATGGTAATATTGACGGGTAGTTGGTGGAACTATTCCCCCCGCATTTACTTCAATAACAATCTTGCGTGCATCTACTCCATGCACAGCTCCTGCGTAAGTCTTTATCAACATAACCTTCTTCTATCTAATGACGGGGCAATATATTGAAATAATTGGTGGAAGGAAATGAAAAGGTGGGGGAATATGAGGAAAGAGAAGCACCTTATTATAATAGTAAAGTCGACTATACTAATTTCAGATTATAGGTAGAGTGTAAACATCTTCAACGATGATGTTTAAAATGCAACTTTACGAAAGAAGATTATCTATGTAGAAGAGGATTTTTATAATATTAGAGTGGACTCATCACCTCACAGCGTGAGGTG
>JBCBCD010000383.1:5301-6687 GCA_038530915.1 Bacteroidota bacterium | reverse complement strand
CTTGTCAAAGGGAGTGCCATCCACATGTTTTGCACAGCTTTTTGCAAAGCAGAAAGATCACCAGTTTTTTCATTTGAAAACAATTGTGTTTCCTTTAGGTCAGCTTTAGTGTATTCTAATCTTTCAATAGACTGACCAAGAAAATCTTCAATATCTGTTAATACTTCTCTTTCTTCAGGGCTGGCAAATGAAATGGCATAGCCTTTATTTTTTCCACGACCGGTACGACCTACCCGGTGTACATAATTCTCAGCCTTTTCCGGTAGGTCGTAATTGACTACGATTTCTACGTTGGGAATGTCAATCCCTCTAGCTGTAATATCAGTAGCAATTAGCACTTTGTTTTTACCTTTTCTGAAATCATCCAGGATGTGATTTCTTTCTTTTTGCGTTTTATCCCTATGGATACTGGCACTATCAATATTCACTCTTTCCATAGCCTTTACAACCCGCTCTGCACGTACGATGGTACGCACAAAAACCAAAACTTTAGCATCTTCATTTTCATTAATCAATCTTTCCAGGAAAAATCGTTTGTCATCCATTTCTACCAAAGCCAAAGCATGATTTACATTCTTAGCAACAGGATTTTTAGGCGAAATCTGGATACGGATCGCACTGGACTTAATTAATGAATAAGCCAGCTTTTTAATCTTTGGATTAATGGTAGCAGAAAAGAAAAGTGTCTGTCTGAATTTAGGTAGCTTTGGGGTCAGATCTCTAATATCTTTGATAAAACCAAGATCCAGCATGTGATCTGCTTCATCCAGTATCAACGTATTGATCCTGTTCAATTTTAAGTGTCCCTGAGCAATCAAATCAAACATACGGCCCGGCGTTGCAATCAATACATCTACAGACTTGTTCAATCTGGCAATCTGTGGGTCCTGGTCTACCCCACCAATCAATTCCATGATTTGCACTCGGGTATATTTTCCAATTGTTCTGAAGACATTCGCAATTTGAATGGCCAATTCATGCGTAGGCACTAATATAATGCAACGTATCCCCTCCGGCCTTCTCACATTCATCTTTTCTTCATGCAAACGTTCTAAAATAGGTATGGCAAAGGCAGCTGTCTTACCGGTTCCGGTTTGTGCCACAGCCAGTACATCCTCGCCTTTTAAAATAGAAGGAATAGATTTATACTGAATATCGGTAGGACGCTTGAATCCCAGCTCATATATTCCTCTATATAATTCATCTGCAAATTTATAATCTTCGAATCTCATAATTCATCTTGTTATCTTTTCATCTTGTTATCCTTTCATCTTGTTATCTTTTCATCTTGTTAGCCTTTCATCTTGTTATCCTTTCATCTTGTTAGCCTTTTCATCTTGTTATCTTTTCATCTTGTTAGCCTTTCATCTTGTTAGCCTTTCATCT
>JBCBCD010000383.1:0-5201 GCA_038530915.1 Bacteroidota bacterium | reverse complement strand
TGTTAGCCTTTTCATCTTGTTAGCCTTTTCATCTTGTTAGCCTTTTCATCTTGTTAGCCTTTTCATCTTGTTTCTTACAATGACATGATAACAAGATAACAAGATGAAAACATGACCATACACCAATATCGGTATTTTTTTCATCTGCTATATAGTATTTCAAATATTCAAATCTTTTAAAATTATGCGAATTACTTTGCTTCTTGCCTTAGTCTTAGTCGTTTTTAGCTGTAACTCTAAGCCATTACAAAACCAAATTGTCGGTAAATGGGAGATGAAAATTGTTATGGATGGTACTGCCAATATGACCGATCAACACAATCCCAACAAAGATCGCTGGATAGAATTCAAGGCAGATGGAACATTTGAAAGCGGTGGTACTCCTTATGGTTCCAATACCGGTAAATTTGAAATTGATGAAGAAAACAGGATTTTAAATATATATAGCGATACAGAAAACGATGATAGTGATTGGGCCATCAATATCGATGAAGACTTCATGACCTGGCAAGGAAGAGGTTCGTTGAGAGAGATGGAATTTAAATTGACTCACCAAAGAATAAAATAAAGTGTATGAGTTTATAAGATTATAAGGTTAAAAGTGCTACTTCTAACCTTATAATCTTATAAACTCATCATCTAATTTCTACCTCCATATACAACGGTTGATGATCAGAACTGGCAAAATTCAAATTCATACCTTTCAGCTTCAATACATTTACATTGGGAGAAACCAGGAAAAAGTCGATGAGCGTTACAAACGTATTTCCTAAATCCAGTGGTTTGGTAACAGAACGATTGGTAGGCATAGTTGGGTCATAAGCCCATGTCCAATCGGATGGCATGAAATCAGATTCAATATTGGTCAGGCCTTCGGCTTCAGGGTCATCGGGTTTGAAACCATCCTTTCGGAAAAAAGGCGGACATTGATTCCAGTCGCCACCTGCAATGACGTAATTGCCTTTTTCATATTCAGTTAGAAAGAATTCCTTCAAAAAATCCATTTGTTGCTTCTTCAGGACACCACCTTTATCAAAAGCGGAATTGTGTACGTTGATTACAACCAACTCTTTTCCATTGACATGTGGAAATCTAAAGACAGCGGCACAGCGATCCAATTGGAAGATTTTTGTTGGCCAACTGTATTCTCCCGGTAACTGATACCTGTTCGAAGATGTAGGTTGGAATCGGGCGTAAGTACCTAGTCCACTCTCCACCTTTCCCATGGTATTCCAGGGTTCAAAGAGCGGAAGTGGAACCCATGGAGATCGATAGTTGAGACCAAAACCAGCAAAATATTCTTTTTTCAAATCACTAAGCGTTGCAAAATGATCTACTTTATAACTTCGTTTTGAATTTCTATCTACTTCTTGTAGTAAGAAAAAATCAGATTTCGTACTGGAAAACCATTGCTTTATGCCCTGAAGGTATTGCTCATTTAAAGCTTTAGTGGGTCTGACATCATGTCCACCCGATAAAAGCATTCCACCACCAGCGTAAAAAAAGTCAGACTGAGCGCCCAAACCAGAATAACCAATATTCCAAATGGCAAAGGATAATACGGAATCTCTAATAACATCCAGCTCTGCATTGCTGTAGGATTCAATATTCTCTTGCTCGGGTGCCTTGTAATCATTTATAGTACCATAAATTAATACGAAAGCAACATAGCCAACTACCAATAGAAATAGGTATAACAAAACACGAACTAGTTTTTTCATTTTATAAAATTAAATTAAAAACCAAGCATGTCTTTCATTCCAAAAACTCCTTTTTTACCTACCAACCAAATCGCAGCATTCAAAGCTCCTTTGGCAAATCCTTCTCGGGTATGCGCTGTATGTTTTATCTCAATATCATCTATGATGGAGGTATATTTCACTTCGTGCGTGCCTGGCACTGCCTCTTCTCTTTTTGAAAAAATTGGCAAAATATTGCTGCTACTAGCACCTTCGCCTTCCCATTTATCCTTCCTTTTAAGTGACTCAAAAATACCTTCTGCTAGGGTAATGGCTGTACCACTAGGTGCATCTAACTTTTGAGTGTGATGTATTTCTGTCATTGCTATGTCGTACTGTACTTGTTGATCCATCAGTTTTGCCAGGTATTTGTTTAAAGCAAAAAAGATATTCACTCCTATGCTGTAATTGGAAGCATAGAAAAATGCTCCTTCTTCTTCCTTACAAATAGCCACTGCTTCATCATATCTATCCAACCAAGCTGTAGTACCAGAAACAACAGGCACGCCCAATCGGAAGCATTTGGTAATATTGTCGAAAGCAAATTCCGGACGAGTGAATTCTATGGCTACATCTACTTGCTGAAATTTCTCTGCTGTAAAATCTGATAGATTGTCCTTGTCTATGGTCACAAGCACTTCATGACCTGCTGCTTTGGCTAGCTTTTCAATGGTTTGTCCCATTTTACCATATCCTATTAAAGCTAAATTCATTATTCTTCTTTAATTGCTTTTTGTAATTCCATCAGTTGCATCATACACTCTATAGGTGTCATGCTATTGATGTTTAAGTCCTGCAATGTATCCTTTATTTTGGCAAGAGTAGGATCTACATTGTTAAAAATATTGAGTTGCATCGGCATTTGTTCGATATCTGCTGCATTGATATCGTTGACGGCTACTCCTTCTTTAGTTGCCTCTTTCTTTTCTTGTGTGATGGATTTCTTTTCCATCTGTTCCAAAATCTTGGAAGCTCTTTGTACAATACTCTTGGGCATACCCGCCATCTTAGCTACATGAATACCAAAACTGTGTTGGCTTCCTCCAGGTACTAATTTGCGAAGAAAGATTACTTTTTGACCGATCTCTTTTGTCGCAATATTAAAGTTTTTGATTCGATCAAAACGATTGGCCAATTCATTGAGTTCATGATAATGAGTGGCAAATAACGTTTTTGGTCTTACTGAACCATTAGTATGTAAATATTCAGCTATTGACCAGGCAATAGAAATGCCATCATAGGTGCTGGTGCCTCTTCCAATTTCGTCCAACAAAATTAATGAGCGATCAGAAATGTTATTCATGATACTAGCTGTCTCATTCATTTCTACCATAAAAGTAGATTCACCAGAAGAAATATTATCTGATGCTCCTACTCTTGTGAAGACTTTGTCTATGATCCCCAGCTTAGCTTCATCAGCAGGAACAAAAGATCCCATTTGTGCCATTAGCGCAATCAGAGCTGTTTGACGCAATAAGGCAGATTTACCCGCCATATTGGGGCCAGTTATCATCATGATTTGTTGAGAATCATTATCCAAATAAACATCATTAGGTACATAGCTTTCTCCTAATGGCAATTGTTTTTCAATAACGGGATGTCTGCCTGCTTTGATGTCTATGACAAAATCTTCAGTGATATTTGGCTTACTGTATCGGTTCTTCTGAGCCAGTTTTGCAAAAGACAACAAACAATCCAATCTTCCAATTAGGCTCGCATTGTGCTGTATAGGTCGAATGTAATCGCTTAACTCCAATACCAATTCACTAAAAATTCGCTCCTCTATGGCTTGTATTTGATCTTGTGCTCCTAAGATTTTAGTCTCCAGTAGTTTCAGTTCCTCCGTGATATAGCGTTCAGAATTGGTAAGCGTTTGTTTTCTTACCCATTCTTCAGGTGCCATGCCCTTGTATTTATTAGTAACTTCCAGGTAGTATCCAAAAACATTATTGAAGCCTATTTTAAGGTTAGTTATGCCTGTTTTTTCAGCTTCACGTTGCTGTATTTCAAGTAATCTTTGTTTACTGTTGGCGATCAAATCTCTTAGATCGTCCAACTCATCATCAAAGTCAGAGGCGATAAAACTTCCTTTCGCCATATTAGCAGGTGGGTCTTCTACTATAGTTTTTCCGATTTTCTCAATTAGATTAGGACAAGGATTAAGTCCTTCTTCTATTTTATGCAAAAAAGAGGAGGCCGTGGCAGCCAACAATTCTTTTATAGGGGTTATGGCTTCTAATGCCCGCTTCAGCTGTCTTACTTCTCTTGGGTTTATTTTTCCCAAAGGCACTTTAGAGATGAGTCTTTCCAAGTCGCCAATCAACCTTATCTGTTGTTCTATCTGCGTACCCAACTCTTGCTGTTCTATAAAAAACTGAACCGTATCCAGACGATTTTGAATTAAAGGAATGGATTTCAAAGGTAAGATGACCCATTTTTTTAACAACCTGGCTCCCATGGGAGAAACGGTCTGATCCAATACTTCAATCAAAGAAACACCACCTTCATGATTGCTATACATCAACTCAAGGTTTCTGATGGTAAAACGATCCAGCCATACATATCTATCTTCCTGAATTCTACTGATATTGGTAATGTGCTTCAGGTTGTTGTTTTCTGTAGTCGCCAGATAATGCAGACTTGCGCCAGCTGCTATTTGTGCCAGCTCCATCGCCTCTATTCCAAATCCCTTTAAGCTCACCACTTCAAAATGCTCTATCAATTGCTCTCTACAATAATCGAAATGGTAAACCCATTCATCAAGAGTGAATAAATAAAACCTATTTCCAAATAGCTCTTTGAATTGTTCTTGATGATCCTTTGAAAGAATGATTTCCGAAGGATTAAAACTCTGGATGAGCTTGTCTACGTAGGCAGGTTCTCCTTCACAGACTAAGAATTCGCCAGTAGAAATATCAAGAAAAGATAATCCTATCCTATTCTTTTTGCCAAAATGAACAGATGCCAGGTAATTGTTAGATTTATGGTCCAATAACTTATCATCGATAGCAATACCCGGAGTAACTACCTCAGTGACTCCACGCTTAACTATTTTTTTCTCCTTACTTGGTTTTTCCAGCTGTTCACAGATGGCTACCCTAAAACCCGCCTTCACCAGCCTGGGGAGGTATAAATCCATGGAATGATGTGGGAACCCGGCTAATTCTATATCACTACCACCATTATTCCTTTTGGTTAAAATAATCCCCAGCACTTTTGAGGCAGTAATTGCATCTTCACCAAATGTCTCGTAAAAGTCTCCTACTCTAAACAAAAGTATGGCATCCGGATACTTGTTTTTTACCTTAAAGTACTGCTGCATCAAAGGTGTTACCTTCCCACTTTTACTTTTAGCCATTCTAATTTATCAGGTTGAATTTTTGAATAAGTGGTTGGACAAAGATAATTAGTGTTTTTGATCGATCAGATTTTTGGAGCTGATCGAGGCAAATTCGCAAGGTG
>JBCBCD010000382.1:3811-6698 GCA_038530915.1 Bacteroidota bacterium | reverse complement strand
TGATTCTCTATGATGGTATTGGTGCCAGGAGTGTCTACTATGGCAATTTCCTGTAATATATCTAGTGGGATGAGTATTTTTTTCAAAAAAGGATTAATGGTAATGACCTCCTCTTCATCTCCCCAAAGTATCTGCTGTATAGTATCTGTCATAGGTTGGGGAGCTACCTTTGTGATTTCACGGCCGGTATCCAATAGTGCATTGATGAAGCTACTCTTTCCTGCTTTTACTTCTCCAACTATGACAAACATGAATGGCTCATGAATGCGGTTGCGAAGCTCACTTACAGTTTGTGCCAGTTCATCATGTCCAATTTGGATAGTGAGATCATGAAGGTCTTTTACAATTTCATCGATTTTTGCTCTTAAAGCCTGAAGTTGCTGATTGATAAGTTTTGCCACAGTTGTATTATTTGATCTATTGTATGGATTGTTCCAGTATCAGTATGGCACTTGGACCCATACAAAACAACAGGTCTAATATACTTAAATTGGGTAAAAATCCGTGTTTATCTTCAAATACCTGCACATACCTTGCCGGATTAAAAGAAGGGTCTTCTGAAAATTGAGGTTTCCTCGGGTTAATTTTATTCCTGAAATCAATAGTAGAAGGGTGGATTTGTTTTTGGTATTGATCGGTAGGTATCAATTCTTTAGAGGGATCTACAAACCCCAACATCAACTCCAATAATTTCCAATTGTATTCAAATAGAAAAGTTGTTTTTTCCTTATAAAAAACTTTCAACTCATCGGCATAAAAGTCAAAATAAGGTGCATTGCGGTAAGCTGATTGAATAGCATGCCAGTGCTGTGACTGCCAGGTCTCTTCATAAGCAATTTTTACATCTCTGATACTTTGCTGCTCGTTTTTACCTTTTTGTAAAGGAATGGAAAGTCTCAACAAACCATTTGCAGAAGCTATTTCCGTTCGATTGCGGTAAGATCGCTTTTGATAGTTTTCATGCGCTTCTATCCAGACTTTATCCGCTGCAATGATTTTTGAGAAATATTGAATATTGGGTAAGTAATGTAATTCTAATAAAATGTTGTTCATCGATCACTTCATGATGTGTAGGGTTTAGAGTGTAGTGTATAGAGGTTTTCCCCCTACACACTACACTCTAAACCCTACACTAAAAATATTAATATACACTTATTATAGCCCAAGGCTTTAATTCTACAAATTAAACTAATTTCGTCAATTATTGATTCGATTTTATAACAGATCTTTTCAATTATGCACTTACAGTTGGCTAAAAAACTGGGTTGGATTATTTTTGGAATAGTAACGCTGGTCTTGTTTGTTTTTACCATCATTCCCTTTTTCCAAGGGGTTACCAGGCAAAAAATGGTAATTGGGGCTGGTTCAGAGAATGGGGAAGCTTTTCAATTTGCTTTGGCCATAGCTGATTTGGCCCAAAAGCATATTCCTCCTCTTGACATCGAGGTAATTCCAACGGCGGGCTCAAAAGAAAACATGGAGCTTCTTTCAAAAAATGTCATCCAATTGGCTACTGTACAAGCTGATATAGAGTCGGTTCCTCAAGCCCGTATTGTTTCCAACCTTTATCCCGATTTATTCCAATTAGTTGTGCATGATTCCTCGGAAATTTATTCTTTTAGGGATTTGAAAAACAAACGCATTGCATTGCCTTCTAAAGGAGGGGGGCAGTTTATTTCCTTTTGGTCCATTGCTAGTCATTTTGGAATAACAGAGTCGGACATTGAGGTGGTACATTTAAAAGATTTACAAGCCGAAATTGAGAGCTTTAAGAATAGAACGGTAGATGCCTTATTTAGAGTAAGGGCCCCAAAAAATAGTGCTATAGCAAAATTAATCCATCAGTGTCCTACTCGTATAGTGCCTATTTCTCAAGGTAATGCCATCAAATTAACTCAGCCTGCCTTTACCGTGACGCATATCCCTGAAGGTACTTATAGAGGAAACCCTGCCATACCAGAAAAAGATATCGCAACCATTGGTGTGCAACGACTATTAATAGCTAGATCGGATGCAGATGACGCTGCGATTAAAGAAATCACCCGACTCCTGTATGAACGCAGACGAGAGTTATTACTCAAAACACCTTTGGCAGGCTTTATAACACAACCTGATTGGGGAGAAGGTACCTTTATTCCCATGCATAGTGGTGCACAGCAATATTACAATCGGGAAGAACCATTATATATCGTGGAGAATGCAGATTTTTTTGCCTTATTACTTTCTGCCATAATTGGTGTATTATCGGGTGGATGGTGGATTAGGTCTTATTTTCAAGAAAAACAAAAAAATACTGCTGATCATTATGCAAAAGAAATTTTGAAGCTAACTGACTCTGTGAGAAAATGCAATAAAGTGGAAGAAGTGTTGGGGTTCAAAAAACAAATTATGGAAATCTTGTCAAGAGTAGTTGATGATTTAGATAGAGATAAAATTAATGCAGAAGGCTTTCATTTCTTCTCTTTTACCTGGCAAGTCGCTCATGATCTCATTATTGAAAAACTAATAGAAATGGGACACCGAGCTGCTCCTTCAATAGAACCAATAAATTCAGAAAATCAATAGTTTTTATGACATTAAGAAATGTATTTCTAATTGCGATTATCATGATTCTTTTTGCTTCATGTAATCCTCAATTACAGAATCTACAATCTGACCAACCCCCTAAAAACATCATCTTGCTTATCGGTGATGGAATGGGATTGGCACAAGTATCAAGTAGTTTTTATTTTCAGGACAAAAAACCAAGCTTTACCAGATTTAAGCACATAGGCTTACTGAATACTTCTTCCGATGCACAAAAAGTGACAGATTCTGCTTCCAGTGCAACTGCCTATGCAACAGGTAAGCGTACCTATAATGGGGCAATCGGAGTAGATATGGATAC
>JBCBCD010000382.1:0-3801 GCA_038530915.1 Bacteroidota bacterium | reverse complement strand
GGATACCGTGAATTTGAAAAATATTGTGGAGCATCTTTCGCCTAAAGGCTTTAGTACTGGAGTTATTTCTACTTCTTCTATTGTACATGCTACTCCGGCATCCTTTTATGCACACTCCCCGTCTAGAAACTACTATGAATATATAGCGTCCCAACTGGCTACTTCTGAAATTGACTTTTTTGCGGGTGGAGGAATTCAATTTTTTGCTAAAAGAACAGATGGTGAAAACCAACTCAACAATTTATTACAAGCAGGTTTTTTGGTAGATACGACTACATTAGATGCCTTTGGAGAGTTGGAAGCTGGCAACAAATATGGGTTCTTATTAGCAGATGATGGGATGCCTAAAATGTCAGAGGGGAGAGGTGAGTTCCTTCTCAATGCCACAGAAATGGCTATTGAACACTTGAGCAAAGATGAAGATGGATTTTTCCTAATGGTAGAAGGATCACAAATCGATTGGGCAGGTCATGCCAATGATGCGCGTTGGCTCATCAGTGAAGTTTTGGATTTTGATAAGGTTATTAATGCAGCTTTGGATTTTGCTAAAAAAGATGGCAATACTCTAGTAATTGTAACTGCTGATCATGAAACGGGCGGTTTCTCACTTTCGGCGGCTGAAGTTCGTCGCCAGGCTTATTATGCTAATATACAACCCACTTTTTCTACGGGCCATCACTCGGCTTCTTTGGTGCCGATTTTTGCTTATGGTCCTGGAGCTGAAAGGTTTCAGGGGGTTTACAACAATAGCGAAGTATATACTAGAATGCTAAAAGCATTAAAGAAATAGTTGTTGGTTGTTGGTTTTTTGTTTTTGGGAATGGAAGATATTCCGCTCCACTATCTTAACCAAAAACCAACAACTAACAACAAAGAATAAGGATTCTTTTCTATTTTAAAGTGTCTTTCCTATTTTTCTTCCGTCAAACAAGGGCTACTCTATTTTCCCAATGAAGTAATACACTATGAAAACAAATATTACATTGGCTTTTTTTCTATTTAATTTCTTTTGTCTATCCATTTTTGCTCAAAATAGACCTGCAGTAGGTTTTGAACTTCCTATTGTTCAAGCTACAACAGGAGATACAGTTTGCCTGGATGTCACTGTTCAAGATTTTGAGAACATTTTGGGCTTTCAATGGGCCATCTTATTTGATACAACAGCATTGGAGTTTGTTGCTGTTAATGATCTCGGTGTTGCCGGTTCTAGTATTCAGTTTGGCACTACAATGATAGATCAGGGCGTACTGTTAACGAACCTTATTTATAGTGAAGATTTTACCAACGGTTTAACCCTAGCTGATAGCACTGCATTGATTCAACTTTGTTTGCGAGTCAAAGAAAGTAATCGTGCTTTTGCTTTTGTTGCCTTTGATGATCAGTCTACCTTAGAACCTGAAGTATTTAACCGTGACGTAGAAATGCTTTTAGGAGAATTTCAGTCCGGAGGAGTTCAGATTCTACAAACACTCCCCCCTGATCCTTCAGAATTAAAATTGAGCGGACGTGCTTTCATTGATCGTCCTTGTGGTCCAATAACAAGTGGTTTTCTGACAATGGCTGAGGGAGGATTACCACCTTATGAATACCTTTGGCTTGGGGAAAAAGGAGATACCATTGCTTTTGGCAATACTATCAATAGTTCTCAAGTGGGAAGATATACTTTGCAAGTTAGTGATAGTGACGGAAACACAGTGGTTGGTTCTTTTTATCTATCTATGTTGCAAGAACAATTTACTTCTAAGGCATTAGTGGATGAAGTATTATCCATTCCATCTAGCTGTTTGGAACCTACTGGCTATGCAGAAGTTTTGTTGATCGATACTTTAGCACCTATTAGTGTAGAATGGAGTACTGGAGCAGCAACGCCTGCAATTTCTCAACTTGCTCCGGGCGAATATCAGGTAACCGTTTCAGAGGATGGAAATTGCACCGAATCCTTTACAGTAGAAATTGGACTTGATCTAAACTTATTCAATGACATAGCCTATGAAGTAAGTGGGTTTGAAACCTGTGGTGATACTTCTGCAACCATTTCCGTCTTTACACCTTATGAAGGCTTATTGTTTGGTTGGCCTGGTACGGATACAATTACGACCAATACTAGTATTGAAGTGACAGAACCAGGGATGTATGAGTTATTGGTTTTTCAACCTAGTACTGGCTGCGAATTGAGCATCCCAATAGATGTAGTACAAATTGTGGGAGGTGATTTTGGTGAATATACACTTACCGTTGAAGACTTTGAAAGTTGTGAAGATTCATTAGCTATAATTAGCATGGAGTCAGAATTAGGTTTATTGTATACCTGGTCTACAGGAGAATCTTCAGATAGCATAGCAGTGACTGAGGCAGGAGAATACAGTGTGACCATTACTCAACCCAAGAATGGATGTTCCGTTGTAGAAGCGTTTACAGTGTCGCCATTTACGGACTTTGGCTTGGATTATAATATTAATGTAGTTGGATTTTCTACTTGTCGCGATACCAATGCTACGATTCGTATCGTTGGGGCACCAGAATTGTCTTTTCAATGGAATACAGGTGATACAACTTCAATGCTTATAGTGGAAGATGGTGGTACTTATTCAGTAGAGATTACAAATAATGTAACATCTTGTAAGAATACTGAGTTTTTTGATTTAACTGTCCCAACCATTTCCCCGCCAATACTTTCGGCAGAATGTGTTCCACAGGCAAACTGTCCTTCCTTCTTTGGCGAAGTAACTGCTCGAATGAACGATGGTGTAGCGCCTTATTTCTTTACCTGGAGCACTGGTAGACAGGAGGCTTCTTCCTTTAGCAGTACCATTAGTACAGATTTTGGGCAAGCTTTTTCAGTGACAGTAACTGATGCATTGGGCTGTGAAACGGTAGGAGAAATTGACACCGTACGATTGGATTGCGAAGATTTTACACCCAATTTATTGCAAGTAAGACAGTATTTGGCTTGTGATAATACAGATTCACTCGACCAAACTTATTTATATGCAGAAGTGATTTCTTCTTCTAATCCTCCTTATGTTTTTGAGTGGACGACTGGACAAGTAGATACAAGTTATTATTTGAGTAGTATCCTATTTGAAGATGATATACAGTATGGCGTCACAGTAACGGATGCAGTAGGAAATCAACAAACTACTTTTTACATAGATAATGTAAAATATGGCTGTACTTCGGATACAAGCGCTGTCACCTTTTTTGCTGATAGAGTGGTGTATAAGCCCGGTGATAAATTTGCTTATCCCATCAAGGTCACCAATTACGATAGTTTGGGACTGGGCTTGTTTACCATTGATTGGGACGAATGTGTTGTTAGACTGGATTCTTTACTAGAACTATCCCATCCGGACTTCCCTGACGGTTGGTTAATTGAATCTTCACCTTTAAGAGGATCTTATGAAACAGGTTTTGGGGCTGAAATTTCACCTAACGTTGGTCCTGATACGGTCACTGTACAGATCTTATACTTCACTGTTGTGGCTGAAGATGAAGGAGTGAGTCCGCTTTTATTTTCCCTGAATGAACCTTCAGTAGATTTAAATGGGAATCCTTTATTTCCAAGAGTGGAGCACGGAGTCATTACCATTTCTTCTGATTCTAGTTTGGTGCAAGCCGGCGATACCGATGACAATGGTTTTGTAGATCAAACGGACTTATTGAATATTGGGTTGTTTTACTCACAACGAGGACCAGACAGGAGAGAACGTTTGACCCAAGTGGCAGAGTTTTGCCCTCCATGGTTGGCGCAAACACCAGTATCTCAGATAAACGCCAGAAATATAGATTGTAATGGAGATG
>JBCBCD010000381.1:0-6701 GCA_038530915.1 Bacteroidota bacterium | reverse complement strand
TAATTCTTATATTGCATCCACAATAGGTTCCTAATTTTTCGCAGTATGGTAAGTGGATGTAAAGGCTTATTTCTTTAGACTTTTTAAAGGCACTTTTTACTTTTATTTGCCAGTCGGCACTACCCGGCTTTTCTTTGTCCCAATAAGGTACAGTAGGATAACTCGTATAACGGGGAACTGGTACATTGTACTTTTTGACAAGTTCTGAATTCATGGCTTTTGCTTTTTATACAAAACTAGGAGCCTGCTTAAGATTACTTGATGAGGATTGTCATTTTTAGGGTTTGATAAAAATCACTTTTTAGTTGTTAGTTGTTAGTTTTTCGTTTTTGTTGCAGAATTTATAACACTCACCTTAACAACCAACAACCAACCTACCTTTTGTTGACTTATTACACTTGTCTATGACTAATAAGTGTTAGTGGCTATTAGTTATAAATAATTGATAGTCAGTTGTTTATTGTTATTTTATTTATAAAAAAATGAATGTGTTTTTTTTAAGATGGAAGGAACTATTTGTGGTGCATACTGCGTTATAATAATGCAAAACACACAAAAAAGAAATGAAAACTATATTCATCCTTTCTATTTACCAGAATTTCGACCGATAAGATCGGAACCGCATTTTTTGACTATTACGATTTAGGATTTACTGACATTCTTTCGATGGCTTTTTATGTAGGCAATCTACATCAGGGCTCACCATTTATTCATTCTAAAAACCACTAGTCATGAAAGGAAGAATCAATCAATCAAGAACCATTGCTACACAAATTAAATTGCTAAAAAATGATATCAGAGACATTGAGTATCAGATCATAGAACTTTGTGTAGAACGTCACAATTACAACAAAAAAGACGTAAATGCATTGAGTGCTTTAGACTTGCGAATGAACATAACTCGTTCTAATAAAACTCAACGCATTAAAGACGACATAGTCGAGACGATCGATGGCTTAGTAGAACGTCTTTTAGAAAAAAGAAAAGAACTAGAAGATTTACGTAGATCACGTAAGTTTGCTTAATATCTTTTACTGTCTTTGGTCTCTGGTCTTTCATTAAGCCATAGCCAAGAGACCAAAGACTAACAACCAAATTAACTTCTTTTCTTACCAAACTCTTAATCTGGACATTCCGCTTAACCTTTAAGTAGAAATATTGGTTTACAACTATCGTAAACGATTACTTCTTAAATTCATCCAAGTTGCGATGCATTAGAGTTTGACACATAGCAACTCATGAATAGTGCACAGCAACTTGCATTAAACTAATTATGAAATGTTCAGATCATTTTTAACCGTTGGTTTACTTAGCATTGTATTAATGGGCTGTTCTTATGCCCAAAATCCAAAATCTGATAGTGGTAAGGAAATTTATCGCATCAGTGATTACATCGAAGGCAAAGGTTATGAAAAGTATGAAGTTGCAACCTTGGCCGGTGGTTGTTTTTGGTGTACAGAAGCCGCATTTGAAAGAATCAAAGGTGTTGTGGATGTGATCAGTGGACACTCAGGCGGTGATTTGGAATATCCTACCTATCGAAAAGTTTCTACAGGTACCACGAAGCATACAGAAACGGTGCAAATTTACTATGATCCTGAGGTAGTTACCTTTGATCAATTGTTGGAAGTCTTTGTGGTTGCCCATGATCCTACTCAACTCAACAGACAAGGCAATGATATTGGTCCTCAATACCGCTCAGAAGTATTTTACCACAACGACGAACAAAAAGAAAAGGCTAAGGCTTTCTTTAAGGAATTAGATAAGTCAGGTAAGTTTGGTAAGAAGACCGTAACCAAGATTACTCCTTATAAAGAATTTTGGACCGCAGAAGCTTACCACCAAGACTACTATGAGCAAGATCCAAATAAGGTAGATTTTTGGTACAATACAGGCTACATCATGAATGTTACACGACCTAAAGTGGAGAAGGTGAAAAAGACTTTCCAGGCTTGGTTGAAGGATGAGTATAGAGGTAAATAACAAGAAGATACTTGAGGCACTTTGTGCCTCAAGTATCTTCTTGTATTAATGCTTAATGATTCTTTCCTGGGCAACTTTACCTACTGATTCTACTGTTACTATATACACCCCTGCTTCTAACCCACTCAAATCCAATTGTTGTTGACTTTGGTAGACAATTCCCAGGTTTTCAGTGTATAAAACTCTTCCGGTCAGATCATAAATCTTTACTTGAGCTGCATTGCCTATGAACGCTTCCATTTGGATGTTCAACAAGCCTGAACTTGGATTGGGCCATGCGTTTAGTGCTAAAGTTTTTCCACTCTCTGATTCCCTTAAGAGAGACAATTGATTCTTGGCTTCTTGATCTTGCAAAAGCTGTATGCTGGCAATGGAAGCCGTATTGGATGAATAGCCTACATTTTTAAATTGAGCTGTTGCTTCATTGTTATCAGCTGAACTTAGATACATGCCGACTTGAATGCTGCTACTCATCGATGATACACGTAGAGATAACAAAGTACTATTGCCTTGTTTGAAGTTGACTACATCTCCTGTTCTGTTAACTGTAAGGACGGTTCTTCTACTCGCTCTACCAGATCGTTTAGAAAGGACTTTATCGCCTTGATTCAATTTAGCCCAACCGGTCATACTGTGCCCTTTTTTACCTATCCAAGCCATAGCAGAATTGGAATTGCCATTTTCTCTAATCATTAGGCCCGCCATACTACTAGAACTCATACTGTGAAGCTCAGCAGTGAAAGTAAAGTCCCCATTTAGATTGACATAGGTAAATTCTCCAAAGCCGGCTTTGTGGTCGTAAACAGCGGTACGAGCTGAGTTAAGGTCAAAAACTTCATCGCATGTATTGTAAAATGCATCACCGGACGAACTGCCTACTGATTGAGTGGAAAAGTCATTAGGTAGGTCTCTGTTTTGTTCAACGGTAACTGTAGCCATACAGGCATTCATTTGGCCATTTGACCCCGTAACCATTAATTGCACCTCATTGTCGCCAAAATCAGTACAGCCAAAATCCTGAATGTCTAAGGATAAGTTAGCTATGCCACATCCGTTGGGTGTACTTGCACTTATTTGATCAGGTGTGACAGTAACATAGCCTCCTTGGCCTAATTGTACAGTAATATCTTTACATACAGCATTTGGTATAGTATTATCTATGACTGTAACTTTAGCAGTTGTTGTCATTTCATTTCCATTTATATCTACAATGCTAAGAGTTACTGTATTTTCTCCTGCATTAACACAGCTAAAAGTATTGGGAAATACACTCATAGATGCAATACCACAAACATTGGTTGAACCATTGTCTATATCATAAGGAGAAATGGTTTTACTTGGGTTAGCTGCACTTAATTGTATAGTAATATCTTGAGTTTTTGCTATTGGGGCAATTTTGGCCACTACAGTAATATCGGCTGTACAAGAGTGGGTATTGCCGTAAGGATCACTGACAGTAAAGGTAAATGGATTGATGGTTCCTATATCATTGCAGGTTAAAAGAGCTCCGGAGCTCGTAAATCTCAACTGACAATTATCAGAAGAGCCATCGTTGAGTAAGGCGAATACATCAACAGCGGCTTGACCTTGTGCATCTAACTCAACTGTTGCATCTTTACATCTGGCAACAGGAGGGATATTGTCTAAGACAAGCACCTCTTGGGTACAAGTGCTGGTATTACCACTTTCATCTGTTACCGTAAGAGCGACATTAGAGGTAGAAGGTCCTTGCCCACAACTGAAATCTAATTTTTCACTGCCATCTGTAAATGCAATAGACACTCCGCCACAATGATCAAAAGAGCCATTATCAAAGTCACTAGGAACAGCTTGAGCTTGTCCGTTCTCATCAAGGAAAACCGTTACATTTTTACAGATTGCAATGGGTTGAATCTCATCTAGTACAGATATTTGAGCGTTACAAGTATTGGTTTTGTCTGTGTTATCAGTAACGGTAAGTGTCACTGTATTCGTCCTTTCAACATTGGTGCAATCGAAGGTTGTGTTATCCAAGCTTAAGCTTTTTATGCCATCCATGTCATTGGAACCGTTGTCGACTTGATTAACTGTGATTGATCCGTTTCCGTTGACATCAAGTTTTACGGTTACATCCTGGCAAATGGCAGTAGGTGGGAAATTGCCTACAACAGTTACAGTAGCTTCTTCTGTGGTAGCATTGCCGTGCATGTCTGTAACCGTCAATAAGACCGTATTTTCGCCAATATTATCTATTGAAAATTCAGTTTGATCCAGTTTCATTTCTTCGATACCACAGGCATCGTGAGACCCATCATCTATGTCGTTAGGAGTGATGCTATGTGGCTTATTATTATCTAAGGTAATGGTGATATTTTGGGTTGAGATATTGGGAGGTGTTTTGTCTTCTATCGTTAAGGTAGCATTGCAGTAGGCCAGGTTGCTGTTGTAATCTTCAATGATGATATCAAACAATTGATGCACGCCAACATCTGTACAGTTATAAGTTTTAGTAGTTGAAAAGTCACTGTAATAGAAACCACTTATTCCGCAATTGTCGGTACTTTCATTGTTGAAATTACTAGCATTGAGGATCAATTGGCCATCGCTATTCAGTTGGGCAGTAACATCTTTACAATTGGCAGTAGGGGCTATATATTCTGTAATCCTTACTTGAGCTTCACAACTACTAGAACTTCCATTGGCATGAATTGCATTTAGGGTGATTGTCTTTATACCTAAGTTATTGCAATCGAATGTTATATGATCTAAACTGACTGAATTAATATTACAATTAGAAATTTGTCCGACCATAAACTGTTCAGGACTTAAGTTAACCTGACCATTTTCATCTAAGTTCACATCTACTAATTTATCTATACATTCCACCGCTTTAATTTCACCACCTTCAATAGAAATAGTTGTTTGACATGTAGCTTTATTATCTTGTTCATCTGTAATAGTCACAATGACTTCTTTTTGAGCTGGACTATTACAATTAAGGTGTAATTCTTCTACAAAGGACACAGCTTCAACACAAATCAAATTGCTTCTTCCTGAGCGTATGTTTGAACAGTCAGCACCATAGTCTAATTCATTGCCCAATGCATCGGTTAAGCGATAGAATGGTTGATTAGTGTAAGTTGGACATAAAAAGCCATCCCCTCTTTTATCTTTCCAATTGAATAAATAACAGCCTTCAGGTATATAAAATGTTTCAGAAAATGCTCTAATCGAACTATCGTATTGACCATAACTATCATTTTGTGCATAAATGGTGTTTCCATCCCTACTCGTAATGGTCCAACTAAAATCTTCATTATTGCCATCAGAAAGAATTTCAAGCTTTAATAAGTTGCCATTAAATTGATAGGATTGGATATTTCCACAACTACTAAATGAACTACCTGCAAGTTGAGCAGCGCTAATGCTTCTTTGGCCTTCATCATCCATTTGTACAGATATTGGTTGACAAACAGCGGTAGGGCCACCTTCAACTGTAATGTTTGTTTTACATACATCAGTACTCCCATCCTTAGTCCTTACAACTAATCCAATCGGGTATTCTCCTGGATTGTTACAATCAAAGGTTAAGACCTTATTGTAGGTATCAGCTTCTACACAGAATTCAGTGCTCTGATTAGCGCGACAATTTCCATAAGCAAGAGAGTTTTTATTTGAATCAGTAAGGTGAAAAAATTTGTTGGAGTTACCACCACAAAATCCACCCAATGGATCCACCCAATTAATGCGATAACATCCTGGTGGGAGTTGGATATCTTCCAAGAAATGTCGGTTTTCATCATAAAGTTCTCCTGGTTTTGGATTATAAGGGTACCTGATTCTCTCAGCAAAAACAGTATTGCCATCCAAACTAGTGATTGACCAACGAAAAGCATTCCAACCATGTGATTTGATCTCTAATTGAAGGTTATTCGTTCCAAATTTATAGGATAATGGCTCTCCACAAACGCTAAATGACCCTCCATCTAACTGATCAGCACTGATTGTAGTTGGATTTTCATTATCAAGTTGTATCGTTAATGGCTTGCAAACAGCAGTTGGAGTATTTTTAACTTTTACAGTAGTGTTACAAGTAGCTATTTGTCCATTTTCACCAGTTACGGCAAGTCCTACATGGCGTTCTCCAGTGTTGGTACAATCATATGTTAAAGTATCGCTGTAGTTATCAGCTTCTACACAAAACTTGGTAGTTTCGGCAATTGCTTCTTTACATGCTTTAAAGGCAAGAATATTCCCATTTGCATCAGTTAAGCGGTAAAACTCGCTACCTTCTTCATAATAACAGTCGTATCCTTCCTTAAATCTATCAAACCAAATAAAATTATAGCATCCTGGTGGCAATTGGATGTCATATTCATAAAGATTACTATTTCCGTTCTCGTGCATGGCAGGTAAACTTCTAACTTCTGCAAATACTGTTTTCTCATCTAAACTGGTAATCGACCAACCATTTAACCAACCATATATATCTCCTCGAATTTCAAAATGAAGATTACTATCAGCAAATTGATAAGATATGGACCCACCATCACATGAAGGTTGTGAGTTGTTATTGATGGCAGAGGGCGATAAAGTAATTGTTTCATTTGCTAAGACTTGTACAGTGGTCGGTTTACATTCAGCAATTGGTTGATTTAATCCATTAATAGTAATTATTCTTGTGTACCGGGAGGTCAAAAAACAGAAAGCGTTTTATTATCTGCTGAAACAGCTTCAGG
>JBCBCD010000380.1:0-6702 GCA_038530915.1 Bacteroidota bacterium | reverse complement strand
ACAATTCCAAGGTAATATAAATCACGAGTCATAGAACTATAGAGGAAGTCGCTATCCTTTATCATTTCCATCATTCCCCAATGGAAGTCATCCAGGTCCATTTTATAGAAATTACCAAAGAATAATAGATTGGATCTTTTCTTTTGGATATCTTCTCTTGAAAAAGTCCCTTCTGTCACTTTTGGACGAGTAGAAAGGATCGCAAAGACAAGAGCTGATAAACAGACAGAGAGTAAAATAAAAGTGGGTAAAATTAAGCGCGGATTTTCGCCAAATTGAGGAACAAGGCTTGATACGATAATAGAAATAATAATCGCATTGATACTCAACATGATATTGGCCTTGTTATCGGCAATCGAACTTAAATTGACATGCGTTCTATAGGTAGTACGGTACATTGTTTCTACTCCTCGTCCCAAGCTTATATTTTTCAGATCTTTCTCGTTCTTTTGTTTTTGTATTGACTTTTTCAGTTTTTTCTTTCTTTTTTCTTCACGCATGGCTTCCTCTTCAGAACGGGTGATGCCCGGATTCAATCGTTGCTTGTGTTTTTGCAGTTGCTTAATGTTTTTTGATTTTCTGTCACTAAATAGTTCTCTTGCAACTTCTGTGTGAAACTCGTGATGCGTAATGAAATTCAATTCAAAATCTATCCATTCTGGTTCTGACATATAGATGCCTTTTGTCACCCCCATTTCCTGTCTAACTCTACTACATCTATCCCAATACAACTTGCTGCCTAAATGACTGACATCAGCGTCTCTGATGATCATTTCCAGTAGGTTTTTGGGCTTATAATTCATGGCAGTTGCCAGTATGCAAGCGTTGATTTTTTTTATATCTGCTTCTGGGTAATCCCGTTCCAATAAAAAGGCTGTAGCATAAGCACTACTTCTTTGCTCGTGATCTTTAGGTCCTAAATCATATCCCGTATCATGGAACCATGCAGCTAATAATAATACCTCATTTTCTTTTTGAGACAATTCATAACCTTCACTAATCATAATAACAGCCTCGACCACATCTTTGGTATGATCAAAATTGTGGTAAACATATTCATCCGAAATGTTTTCTTGGTAAAACTGTTCTACATATTCAGCTACCTCTTTTAATAAGACTGTTTGCACTTCTTCCATACAGGATTGCGATCACTTGGTAAAAAAATTGAATTCTGAAGGTATAAATATAATATATCCTGAAGATCACTCAAAAAAACCAATACTTCCTCCTACCCATGTTTTTCCTTTATTGTACCTAACCCCAACCATATGTCCTTTACTCAGACGCACAAGGTTGTTGATAATCTTGGGTCTTTCTTCTCCATCTTTCCACAACATCAACATTCTGATTTCACACTTTGCATTGACATCCAAAGTTTGGATAACGGGTTCGTATTGAACTTTACGCTGTAAAATATAATTTTCAGGATCATTTATTGAAGTAATATCATAAGAATTTAAGTTGATGATTACTCCTGAGCCTGCAAAAGAATACAAAGGTTTGAGTACATAATTGTGTAAATCATCTGGCAATTGCTTTAAGTCTTTTAAGAACATAGACTTGGGCACATACTTACTTTTTAAGAAAGGCAAGGTGTGCTTGCTAATTCTAAAGAACCAATTGGGATGTCCAATCCACTTGGCATTTATTTCTTCTACAAAGTAAAAAGAACGAGCCAGGTCTTCGCGCTTGATTAGTTCATCAAAGATGACCCTATTGTATATTTTTTGAATCGGTACTTTTCGCCCATCCTTCACATAGTATGCATCTTTACCATCCATCTTTAGATCGGTAACACACAATACTTCTATGCCTAAATAGTGTTTGGTAATCCAAAAATCAATTTGAGTAGCTTGTTTTTCTGGCTCCACTTCTAATAAGACCACCTGCTCAGGGGGAGTATCTCCTACAATAATCTCTCTTAAAGTATGGATGTATTCTTCATCCGTCATGCCACCAAATAAATGGTTCAAATGTTCAGGGATTTGAAAATATTTCCTGTAAAGCTTAGCCAATTCAGCCTGATAAAAATATAGAGAAGGAAAACCTTGCGCTTCAATCAATTGAGGTATATATTCTCCATTTTCGTCCTTGCAAATACCAAAATCCAATTGAAGAAAAGTAGTATGATCCGTTTCATTAGGTACTTCCTGGCCTTGCGGAATAGCAGTTGCTGATAGCGTTTTAAAATCCGGTGAAACGATGACATCAATAATCTCCTCACAAGCTTCTAAGAGTCTACTTTTTAGTTGTTGAGGAATGAAAATTGGCGTTTCTGCTATGTTAAAGGGAGGAATATGGTTGAATCTGGCTCCAAATTCCTGTTTCATTTGCTCATAGTCCTCTTGATTAAACTGAGCATTATAAGCTGTCCTAAGTTCAGGGATCATAGTGTAGATGAAATTTTTTAGTTAATTGATGGGAATCACTGAAGAATCAACTTCTATTAATTTGTTGATTGTTCTGAATAAGAACAAAGGCAATACTATTTCATGAGTAAGCTTGAGTCGATCAGAATCGTATAGGTGCTTCATCATATTCAAGTATTTACGTTCGCTGTGTTCTTCAAGTATCTTCTTTCTACGTTCCGGATCCATAAAGTGTTGGAGCATCCCTTCAGGATCAGCTTCAGGGTGAAATTGTACTCCAACTATCTCCTCAGAAAAACGCACGGCCATGAGTGCTCTTTCTAATGGCACATGTGGGCGTACTTTTTCCAATGCTAAAATCTCCATCCCTGTCTCTTCCATGTACTCATAATTGGGCTCTATCACTTGGTATGCTCTGAAATCGGCTGCCCAGAAAGGATTATTTAGGCCTTTAAAAAGTGGATCAGAAATCCCTAGATCAGTCATCACTACCGGATATATACCAAAAGAGGGAGATAGCCTTTTTGATATTTTTCCTACTTTATAATAATGGCAAGCCATTTGGAAAGAATGACAAATGAAAAAGACATATTTCTTATTGGCATTATTTTCATTCCAGTCCCATACTTGTTGCATCCAATCAAAGTACTGCACTTCCCAATGTCCATCGCCATCCAAAGGACTTCCAGGTCCTCCGGTACATATATAAATATCGTAGCTCAAATCAGGTACTACAGCCTTACCTCTGATATCGTATACCTCTTTATGAGTAATTTCTTTGAAGCCGTCAATAATTTCATGAATACAACGCATTCCCTGGTTTGGGGTGTTGTCGTACAAATCCAGTATTGCTAATTTTATTTCCCTCATCTTATTATTTTATACAAGTTGTAATGTATCATCAAAAATGGCCTGAATAACAAGCTATTTGTTTTAGCATATCAAACTCAAACAAATCTTGCTTTACATACATTGCAACTTGGTTTATTTTATCTGTTTTACACAAAATGAATGGGAAGATAAGATTTTGGATACGTTTTTTTAGTCTCTAGAAGTACTAAATAAAGCATTGGTAGAAAGCGAAGGTCGACGATGAAACCATCATCGACCTTCAAAATATTCTGAATCAATAGTTTATGATTACATTAAGGCTTTTGCCTCTTTCGCCCATTTATCGATGCTCATTTTACCTTTAAAATCTTTACTTAAGTCTGCTTTGTAAGCATCAATATCAGAAGAGCTAATTTTGCTCACTTGTTCATATGTAAAAACACCACGAGCATTCAGCAATTTTTCTAGTTTAGGACCAATGCCACCAATCTTTTTAAGATCATTTTTCATATCTGCAGTAGCTGCTCCTAATTTAGCGTATACATCATCTGCTGTTGTTTCTTTTACTGCTGGTGCTTCAACTACAGCTGCTTTAGCTTTTTTTTCAGCCTTTGCACTTCCATTCATATGAGCATTGACTGCATCTTTCATGAAAGTACCCCAAGTTAAGTTGTCTTTTCCTTCTTCATTTGCCAATGCCCTTTCAATAGCATATTGAGCAGCTGTTTCTACAACCCATTCAAAGTTTTCTTCTCCTACTGAAGTTCTTTCAGCATCAGGTGCAGGATTACAGAAATCAATAGCATAAGGAACTCCATCTCTGATAGCGAATTCTACGGTGTTGAAATCATAACCCAGTGCTTCATTCAACTTAATGGTATAGTCGTGAATGGTATCCAGTAATTCCTGAGATACATCATGATTGGCAACATATCTTAAGTGGTGAGGATTTCTTGGCTCATAGTGCATAATTTTCACATGCTTCCTACCAATACAATAACATCTGAAATAGGCTGTGAAATCAATTGCTTCTTGTAGCATCATGACCAATTGGCCTGTCTCATGGTATTTTTCAAAAAATTCTCCCTTTGAATCTAATTTGTATACATTTTTCCATCCACCACCAGCAAAAGGCTTCATAAAGGCAGGAAAACCAATGTATTCGAACATTTCTTCCCAGTAAAGTGGATAAGCCAAGTTGGCAAATGATTCGCTACTAGTATCGTCAGGATGTACATTAGACGGCAATAAAACCGTATTAGGTACAGGTACTCCTACCTTCACTGCAAGTGCATTATTGAAGAACTTTTCGTCTGCACTCCACCAAAAAGGGTTGTTGATTACTGCTGTACCACAAAGTGCTGCATTCTTTAAGAAAGCACGATAAAATGGTACATCTTGAGAAATACGATCAACGATTACTGCATAATCTGTAGGATCAGCCTGTGCAACTTTTCCAATACTTACAAATTCTGCGTGAATGCCTTCAACGCCTTTCGAATTAATTCGCTCTACAAAAGCTTCAGGGAATGAGCGCTCCTTGCCAAATAAGATGCCAATTTTTTTCATACTTATTACTGTTGTCTAAGGTTTTATACTTTTAAATAGTACTTATGTAATGAGGAAACATTTCTTTCCATAAAGGCCAATCATGTTCTTTCCAACCTCTCATATCCAACCAATGGTTTACATTCTTGGTACCTAGTAAATAAGAAAGATGTTCGTTAGCTGGCCTGCAAATGTCCCATTCTGAAGTGCCAAGAATAATATTCATATTCCAAAGATCCGGATGATTCATTCCAGGCAAGAAGTCCACCGGATTATTGAAGTATACATTGTCATCGTAGTAACCATCCATAAAAGTCTTCACATCAAATGCGCCACTCATAGAAAACAAGTGACTAACATAGTAAGGATGACGAAAAGCAAAGTTTACTGCATGGTATCCACCAAAACTTGCACCTGCCACTGCGACCTTTCCTATTGCTGTATTATGCCTAAACCTTGGAACAATTTCATTAGCAATCATCTGATCGTACCACATATGATTGCGCACTCTTTGAGCAGGATGAATGCTTTTGTTGTACCAACTGTGCTTATCTACACTATCAGGGCAAATCACCTGAATAAATCCTCTTTCAATAAACCATTTGGCTGATTCTATTAAGCCAAAATCTTTACTCTCATAATACCTTCCCATTGAAGAAGGAAACACAATAATAGGATATCCCCTATGTCCATAGACCAACATTTTCATGTTCATGCTCAAACTAGGAGAGTACCATTGATAGAAAGATTCTTTCACTTAAATTAATATTTTGACTTCAAAAACAGTTCTCAAGTACAAAAGTAAAGCCAATTATTCAATGATGAAACAATCCACCTAAATACTTGATAATGAATTAAAAACCCTAAAACAGTTCAACTTTGTTTTTAGAATTATAAAGCAAATGATTATTATCTTAAATCTATTTTTCATGAATAATTGTTTAAAATAGTCCTAGTTTAGCGTATAACATTGCTTTTGTATTTTTTTGCTTTCAAGCAATTTTTTTTAATGAATTGGTACAAAGATTTGATTAATTACTTTAAAGCACGTAGAAAGGGAACAACACCAAAGGTGAGTGTTCTCATTTGGGATAATATTAACTCAGATTTCCTTGATAAACAATTGCATGTAGATATATATTTACCTCCTAAAGGTTCTTATCATTTATTCCAATCTCCGGGTTTATTGATCCTAAATGATGGCCAGGATTTAAAGACCATGAATTTTACAAAAATACTGGAAGATTTGTATGCCTCAGGAAGCATTCCTCCAATTTATGTTGCTGCAGTCCATGCTGATCAAGACAGGCTATATGACTATGGAATCGCTCATCAGGCAGACTATAAAAACAGAGGCAATAAGGCCAGCGAATATGCTCAGTTTATCACAAAAGAACTACTCCCAAAAATCAGGAATCAATTTAAAATCAATATGCCAGCTACAATAGCTGGTTTTTCTTTAGGCGGATTGTCCGCATTTGACATTTGTTGGAATCAACCCAACTTATTTAATAAAGTAGGT
Source organism: Bacteroidota bacterium (assembly GCA_038530915.1). Taxonomy (GTDB): domain Bacteria; phylum Bacteroidota; class Bacteroidia; order Chitinophagales; family Saprospiraceae; genus JANQPA01. The sequence continues at coordinate 432 of JBCBCD010000380.1, read as the reverse complement.
GTATTTTCTGGTGCCTTATGGTGGCGATCAAAAGATTTTGATCCAAATGATCCTGATGCCAATAGAATAGCCCATGAAATGGTAGCTACGAGCAAACATCGCAAAGGGCTTAGGTTTTGGTTTCAGACTGGTACCAAAGATGAATCATCGGATAGAAACAACAATGGTGTTATCGATGCTATAGATGATACGCTGGATCTGATAAAAGCTTTAAAGGCAAAAGGTTACATTAAACCAAAAGGAATGGAGTATGTAGAAGTTGTGGATGGTGAGCATAATCCACAAACGTGGGCAAAGGTAATGCCTGACTTTTTGAAGTGGGCATTTGGTAAATAAGTAGGGTGTAGGGTGTAGGGTGTAGGGTGTAGGGTGTAGGGGGTAGGGTGTAGGGTGTAGGGTGTAGGGTGTAGGGTGTAGGGTGTAGGGTGTAGG
>JBCBCD010000379.1:0-6722 GCA_038530915.1 Bacteroidota bacterium | reverse complement strand
TAAAATGTACTCCTGAAGCAATATCTTCTCCAAGCAACATAGCACCATCCATATCGATTTGGTACGGGCGCTGTTTTGGTTTAGAAAGTTTAACTTGCCTACGGCCTTTGGTTTAAGTCTTGTTCCGCAGTTCCTGAGTTTAATATAAGTGACCTTTGTTTACATAAACAAAAATTAAACCTTTAAATCCTTACTCACTTAAACCATTTCATTACTTTTAAGCAGACTTAATTCACTCGACATGTATCAACTCGACCATCTACCTGGCCGAAGTCTTCAACTCAATGGCGAAGAATGGCTTTACTTTAGTGGTACTGCTTACCTTGGTATTCCTCATCATCCTGAATTTAGAGCTTATCTATTAAAGGGAATGGAAAAATATGGTACTAATTTTGGAGGATCGCGACGGTCAAACCTACAATTAAAAATATTTGAGGAAGCAGAAGCTTATTTAGCAAATTGGACAAGCACAGAAGCGGCTTTAACCATCTCTTCGGGTTCTTTAGCTGGACAATTATTAGTCAACTTTCTGAGTCATAGATATAATCTTCTTGTATCACCAACTGCTCATCCGGCTTTATGGCCAAATGAGGAACTCCCCCCTATCAATTTTCAGTCTTGGACAGCTTCTCTACCCAGGTTTATTAATCAAACAGATCGGCCAGTAGCCTTACTACTTAGTTCTATCGATCCATTATTAGCAGAAGCTTATGAATGGGATTGGATAAGTACTCTTCCTATGGATAGTAAAACGGTTGTAGTTGTGGATGATTCACATGGCTTCGGTGTATTGGGTAAAAATGGAGAAGGCATTATCTCTTCGCTTCCTGTTTACGACCATGTAGAATACATAATAGTTACTTCTATGGGTAAAGCATTGGGGATTCCTGGTGGAGTGATTTTAGGGAAAAAAGACTTCATTGATGGTTTGTGGGACAGTCCTTACTTTGGTGGAGCTTCACCCATCATCCCAGCTTATTTGTATGCTTTCTTGCAATCACAAAATGTATATGAAACAGCATTGAATCGACTGAAAGAACTGATTACTAAATTTCAAAGCTCTCCTGACGTGAAATCTAATTTTAGGTTTATTTCTGGCTATCCCGTGCATTACTGCCTCAATCAATCCTTATTGTCCAAGTTTGAGGAAAATCAGATTGCTATTTCTTCTTTTAGGTATCCTAGCTCTTATGATCCGATGGTTTCCAGGGTAATTCTTTCTGCAGTTCATAAAGATGAAGATCTTGAATATTTAATTAACTCAATTTGCGATTAAGCCTACGACTTGGATTGATAGAAAAAATAAATTGAGGATTTTTTGAATCATTTGAGTAGATTAGAGGAAGCAGTTACTAAAATTATGGTTATGTCAGCAAGAAAATTGTTATTGCCTTTTCTCTTTTTAATAACTCAGTTTGTATTCAGTCAAACTCCTTTAGAGCAAATTATACAAAAAGACACTTTCCTTAATCGAATTGCTCAGAATCCTGCTCATCAAGTCCAAATCATTTATACTCAGGTCAATCGTGATGATAGAGGACAAGCCAGTTTTAAATCGTTTGAATTTGGTGTAGATACCAATCTGTATTTCTATCCGGCAAGTACTGTAAAGCTTCCGACTGCTTTGCTGGCTTTGGAAAAAATCAATCAACTTGGTATAGAAAACCTGGATAAGAACGCTCGTATGCTAACCGGGGCGGAAAGGGCTCCACAAACACCTGTTTTTTCAGATACTTCTGCTCAAAATCTACAACCCAGCATTGCTCATTACATCAAAAAGATTTTGCTGGTCAGTGACAATGATGCTTACAATCGATTGTATGAGTTTTTAGGTCAAAAAGCATTAAATGATAAGCTGCATGAAAAAGGTTACACTTCTACGCGCATCATACATCGCCTCTCAGTAAGTGGCTATGATTCAATTGGCAATAGATATACGAATCCGGTTCGTTTTGAAGACCCTCAAGGTAATCTTTTGTACTACCAAGGCCAGGGTTTTAGTAGATCGTACCAAAAAGGAGCCTTAAAGCAACAAGTGAGAGGAAAAGGCTATCAAAGTGGTGGTGAAATCATCAATGAAGCATTTGATTTTCGTTATAAAAATTACATCTCACTTCAAGATCTGCATGATGTTGTAAAAGCAGTGATTTTTCCTCAATCCATACCTGCCCATCAGCGTTTTGACTTGACAGAAGAAGATTATGATTTTGTCAAAAAGTATATGTCCATGCTCCCCAGGCAGAGTGACTATCCTGCTTATCCTAAGTTGAAAGAGTGGGATGATTATGTGAAGTTCTTGGTCTTTGGTTCTGCTAAAAACACTATTCCGGAACACATCAAAATCTACAATAAAGTAGGCGACGCCTATGGCTTCTTGACCGACGTAGCTTATATCGTAGATGAAAAAAGCGGAGTGGAGTTCCTTTTAGCAGCTAATGTCCATGTCAATGCCAATGAAATTTTCAATGATGGCGTGTATGAATATGATGCGTTGGGCTTTCCTTTTTTAGGGCGGTTGGGAGAAGTGATTTTAGAGTATGAGCGAGGGCGGAAGTAGTAATGGTCTAAGGTCTTAGACATTCGACCATTACAGTGCTAGCTTAAAATTCGGATCTTTCAAATCTTTCACATTTCTGTAAATAGTTCTTAAAGGAATTTCAAAATCAAGTGTATGCAAGTAAATAGACTTGTCTAAACCGATGCATGTGCTCATTTTCCAGTACTTATCACTTTCCCGATAAAGAACATCTATCACAGCTTTATATTGATCAATAAGTACATACTCTTTAAAGGAAGGCAGAGAACAATATTTGTGGAACTTATCTCCTCTGTCATAACGCTCTGTCGATTTAGACAATACCTCTACTACCAACATCGGATTGATTATTGAATGCTTATCGACTTCAGCAGTTTCAATAGCTCCACATACTACTGTAGCATCAGGATAGACGAATGATTGAGATTCTTCAATGAATATACGGACATCCCCATTAATGGAAGTACAATCTAAGTCAGCATCACTAATTCCATTGTTAAGAGCGGAGTTGATATTACTACCAATGATACCATGATTGATGGTACCACCACTCATCGCATATATTTTTCCTCTTTCGTACTCATTTCTATGTTCAGCACTTGCTTCGAGGTACAAATAACGCTCAATTGTAAAGACTACTGATTCTTTTTGCCCCATATTCATCCTTTTCTTTTTAATAGACTTTATTCTAAATAATTTTGTATGGCCCAATAAGCGTCTTTTAAATCAATACTGCGTCTTGTCCTCGCCTTAATAGCTAAGGCTATTAGGCTCCGGGCTTTCCTTGTCTTGATTCAAAATCCATCTTTTTGTGCTCATAAAACTATTTTAGAATAAAGTCTAATCTATAACATTTTAGAGGAACATTCAAGTTCCTTAAATCTATTCTTTATCAATCGCATCATAAATCGCCTGATGCAATCTGGGTCTGATATTCAACTCATACAATTTTCTGTTATCGCGAGTGGGATATACTCGATTAGAGAAGAAAATGACAATCAACTCTTCAACCGGATCTACCCAGTAGAAGGTGCCGGTATAACCACTATGGCCAAAACTTTCGGGACTTGCAGATTTTGCCGTATAATTTTTATCAGGATTGAATGGCTGTGGTTTGTCAAACCCTAAACCACGATGGTTGTCTTCCTGGCAAAATTGGCACTTCGTGAATTCCTCTAGTGCTTCTTCAGAAATGTAGCGTTTGCCACCATAGGTTCCTTTTTTGAGGTACATTTGCAATAGTTTGGCTAAGTCATTAGCAGAGCCAAACAAACCTGCATTCGAAGAAACTCCACCCATCATAGCCGCTCCTTCATCATGAACGGTACCATGCAGTAGTGACATGCGGAAAAAAGTATCCTGTTCTGTAGGAATGATTTTTTCTAATGGAAAATGCTGATACGCATTGTAAGTAATGGTATGAGCACCTAAAGGTTTATAAAAAGTATCTTTTAGGTAGGTTTCATAATCTTCTTCTGTCAAGCCTGCTACAATATCAGGCAACAAATAGAAAAGCAAACCAGAATAAACAAAGCCAGGCTCTTCATTGAGTGGAGACTTTTTGATGGCTTTGAAAATTTTCTTTTTATAATTTTTGTGCAACCATAAGTTTTCAGTCACTCTGACATTATAGGTGTTGGAAGAATCCGGTTTAAAAGTACCTCCTTTAAAGCTTCCATCTTCTTTAACTGTATTCCGCCAATAAGCAATCCATGACTTAATGCGTGCATTATGTGCCAACATAGATCTGAAGGTAAGATCGCCTTTATTAGAGTTTTTAAATTTTTTCAGATACTCTCCCAAAGTAGCATCAAGATCAAACGCTCCTTCTCCATACAACTTCATTAAGGCAGTCAATGCACTGGTCGTTTTGGTTACAGAAGCCCAATCATAGATGTCATTTATGGAAACCGGCCTTACTTTTTTATACGTATGATAACCAAAGGATTCATGATATACCACATTCCCTTTTTTAGCTACTAAAACCTGTGCTCCGGGATAAGCATCATTGAGCAATCCCTCATTTATGATGCTTGATATGGAATCACTCAATCGCTTACTATTCATGCCTACCACTTCAGGGATGCTGTATTTCAACCTAAGATTGCCTGCCAACTCAATTCCCATCCCTTTAGCCATTTCTTTATTGATGGTTTCTTGTAAGGTCCCTTTTGCTTCAAGAGCACCAAATACCAATTGTGCCGCTTGCATTTCTACTAATTCTACGACATCTGGAGTAATAATCAGTCCATCGGTTTTTCTCAACAAAGGCAAATATCTAAATGCACTGGATCCTCCAAATACTACAGCTACAGAATTGAAATTCTGAATGATCGCATTAATAGCAAAGTGGTGATCAAAATAGGTTGCACTCTTAGCAAAGCGATCTTCTATCCCCAGAATGAATAGGTCGTATTGCCCCTGCATCGATTTGGCCCATTCTAAGGATTCTACGCCTCGGTTTCTTTTAGGTAAACCAACGTAAGAGATATTGGTATATTTATTTAAATACAATTCAAATTCAGATCCCTGTGGTAAACCAATACCTACATATGCTACTCTTAGCGTATCCAGTCCTTGTATAGGCAAAATACCACTTGCATTTGAAAAGACTACCTGACGAGCTGCCAACTCATCAAACCTGCTGCCAGGACGATTCACTCTTACTTTAAGAGAACGTTGTGGCTTGGCTTCCGTCTTAGTCTTTGGAGCTTGCTTGAAACGATAAGTACTTCCATCTTTTTGAGCAAATGAAAAGAGTGGCAAAAAGAGCAGCAACAAACAAAAGAATATTTTCTGGCTCATGGGCTTTTTTTTATCTTACCTAAAATTCTGCTCGAAATTATCAAAAAAATTAGATTTGTTGCCAATGTCCTCTCGTCTATTCAACCAACTATTTTGCTTAACTCTTTTGACTTTCTTCCTTCTGTCCTGTCAATCGACTAGTCTTTTAAAGAAGGCTGAACAAAAATCGCTGGACAACCAAATCATCAATGGGAGGATATTTAGCGATATTTTTACGGGTTTTGCCCTATACAATCCAGAAAATCAGACTTTTCTCTATCAACATGAATCGGATAAATACTATACACCTGCATCTAATACCAAGTTGTATACCCTTTATACTGCTATGAATATTCTGGGAGATACCCTCCCTCTCTTGCATTACCATCAAAAAGGAGATTCATTATTCTTTTGGGGTACCGGTAATCCACTGTTTCTACACCCGGATTTTGAAGTAGGAAGTGAAGCACTCGATTTTCTAAAAAAGCAATCTGCCAAGTTGTTTTATATAGATAGCCAGTATATGGATAATCGTTTTGGACCTGGTTGGTCGTGGGGAGATTACGCCTATGCCTATCAGGTAGAAAAATCACCCATGCCAATGTATGGTAACTTGGTTTACTTCGAAAAAAGAAATGGTGGAGCTATCCAATATACTCCGTCCCTTGCAGCTGATTGGACACAAATGGACCCAGTTGTTCGTTATGCGTTTAGAGATGAGTTTCAAAATCAATTTCAATTGCCATACAAGGCATTGACCAATGAGTATTTTTCAGATGAAGCTCCTTTTAGGACAGATCCACAAACGCTGGTCAACCTTTTAATTGATACTTTAAAGCGACCAGTAGAATACATCCCTAGATATATGCCAGTAGAATCTGAAACCATTAGCATCCCCATGCCAGATACTTTATACAGACGATTTATGAGATCCAGTGATAACTTCATGGGTGAACAGTTGATGTTGATGTGTAGTGATAAATTGTATGGTATGCAAAACAGTCGTAGAGCTATAGATTATGCATTGGAAAATTTGCTCCAAGATTTACCAGATGCTCCTGTTTGGCGGGATGGATCAGGCTTATCGAGATACAATTTATTTACCCCAAGAACGATGGTAAAACTGTTGGAAAAACTGTATCAGCAAGTACCTGAAGAACGTTTATTAGACATGCTTCCTACCGGTGGAAAATATGGAACCATTGCCAATTGGTATGGCGGAAATCCACCTTATGTGTTTGCCAAAACCGGTACACTAAGCAACAAACATTGCCTGAGTGGCTTTGTCAGGACCAATTCCGGCAAACTACTCATCTTTAGTTTTATGAATAACAACTATATTGGAAGTTCTAATCCGGTAAAAGAGCAAATGCAAGCGACTTTGGAATGGATTAGAGATAAC
>JBCBCD010000378.1:0-6724 GCA_038530915.1 Bacteroidota bacterium | reverse complement strand
TGAAGAATATTGAGCAGATAATTGAATCTTCCTCTGCAACTGCCGACCTTATCGTTCTTCCTGAAATGTTTTCTACCGGTTTTACCATGCAACCTTCAAACGTAGCGGCTCATGCGCCAGAAACTTTGACGTGGATGCAAGAAATAGCACAAAAGAGACAAAGTCTTGTGATGGGGAGTATAGTAGTAGAAGAGGATGGTAATTTTTACAATAGACTCATTTGTATGCATGCCGATGGCAATTATGAGCAATACGATAAAAGACACCTATTTGGTATGGCTGGGGAAGACCATTCCTATCAGGCAGGTACTGAAAAACTAATTATCGAGTGGAAGGGATGGAAAATCTGCCCTTTGATTTGTTATGATCTTAGGTTTCCGGTATGGAGCAGAAATTCGGATGATTACGACTTATTGATTTATGTAGCCAATTGGCCAATCTATAGGATAAAGGCATGGGATACCTTGCTTTGTGCACGTGCAATAGAAAATCAATCTTTTGTAATAGGTGTTAACAGAATCGGAAAAGATAAAAACGAATATGCGTATTCTGGCCATTCCAGCGTTTATGACTATGCAGGTAAGTTGTTGTACAAGGCAGTAGAAGTAGAGCAAAGCGCTACCCTTACTTTAGAAAAAGAACCCATGTATAAGTTTAGAAGCAAGTTACCTTTTTTACAAGATCAAGATCAATTTAACATTCAAGTATAGTCAAATGAATAAGTTCCGTTTATTACCGATTATAGCATTACTAGCTTTTTCATTCTCCAGTTGTGGTTTGTTTCAACCCATATCCACATCACCTACATCTAAGCCTACAGTTTCAAAAGATAGCAAAGAGCAGTTACTCAGAAAGGATATTGTCAGATATGCCAAACAATTTGTAGGGACCCCTTACAAATATGCAAGCAGAGATCCCCGAAAAGGATTTGATTGCTCAGGTTTTACCCACTATGTAATGAAAGAGTTTGATATCAATCTTTCTCCCAGTTCTGCAGTCCAGGAAAATGAAGGTACACCTATTGATGTAAAATCTGTAAAAGCTGGTGACCTCATCTTTTTTCGCCGAACGAAAAAGGGAAAAGTATTTCATGTCGCTTTGGTCTATGAAAATACTCGCGAAGGCATCAAAATCATACATAGCACTTCCAGAGGAGTCGTCATCGATAACCTGACTACCAATTCTTACTGGTCAGTCAAGATTCCTTCTGCCAGGGATGTAGTGTCTAAGAGTGTTTAGTCATTGTTCATTGTGCTTCGAACCAAAAAACTTGTTTTTTGTTCGAAAAGATGAAAAAAGTCAATACCATTAAATTTGCAATTATTTCAAAAACTTAATTACTAGTTCTTATATTTGAATTCCTGCCTTATAATGTCTATACTCTTGATAGAAGTAGACAGTAGCCTGGTGTATCCTCTGGGAATGGCACCAAGTAATTCAAATATTTAAACTATAAACATCACATGGTAAATCTTATACTATTTGGCCCTCCTGGCTCAGGAAAAGGGACTCAAGCTAAGAAGCTGGTTGACAAATACAATCTTTTGCACATCTCTACCGGAGATTTGTTTCGCTATGAAATGGGAAATAATACTCCACTGGGGCAGGAAGCTAAAAGTTATATTGAAAAAGGTGAATTGGTACCAGATTCGGTTACAGTAGGGATGCTTCGCAATAAAGTAGAAGCTAATCCAGATGTTCCTGGTTACATTTTTGATGGTTTCCCTAGAACCATTGCTCAGTCAGAAGCACTGGATGCATTGATGGAAGAGAAAGGAACCCAGATTTCTGGTTTACTCATGCTTGATGTGGAAGATGCCGAGATCATCCAAAGAATCTTGAATCGTGGAAAGACTTCTGGAAGAGCAGATGACCTGGATGAAAGCATTATTCAAAATAGAATAGATGTTTACAAAAACGAAACTTCACCGGTTTTTGATTTTTATGCTGAAAAAGACAAGTCTACTAAAATTAATGGAATAGGAAGTATAGATGAGATTTTTGATAGACTTTGTATGGAAATTGATAAAATGTAAACCTATTAAAGGATTTGTTCTTATATAAATGGAAGCCGAAAAATGCATCGCATTTTTCGGCTTCCATTTATACAAAACTTACTGGGGTGGAGGAAAACTAGGTACGAGTTTTTCTCCACCCTCTTATTATTAATGTTATTTTTGCGGTTAAAAGTAATTTAAGAAAAATGGCAGGACAGAACTTTATAGATTATGTAAAGATATGTTGTCGATCAGGATCAGGTGGATCAGGTTCTGCGCATCTTCATAGAGGATACAAAAATCCTTTAGGTGGCCCGGATGGAGGCGATGGTGGTCGTGGCGGACATGTCATAGTAAGAGGAAACAGGAATGTTTGGACTTTATTGGCACTCAAATACCGCAAACATGTTTTTGCAGGGAATGGTGAAAACGGTAGTAAAAATAATCGTTCAGGAGCATTTGGGGAAGATGTTGTTTTGGATGTTCCATTAGGAACCGTCGCTAAAGATGCCGAAACGAATGAAGTGCATTTTGAAATAACTGAGGATGGTGAAGAGAAGATCTTAGTAATGGGCGGTAGAGGAGGTTTGGGAAATGCAAACTTCAAAACGGCTACCAATCAAGCTCCAAGATATGCTCAACCAGGTGAAGAAGGCAAGGAAGAATGGAAAGTATTGGAACTTAAAGTATTAGCAGATGTGGGCTTGGTCGGCTTTCCAAATGCAGGAAAATCCACGCTCTTGTCTGTTATGAGTGCTGCCAAACCCAAAATAGCTAGTTATGCTTTTACTACTTTGGTTCCCAATTTAGGAATGATCCAATATAGGGATGGCAGATCTTTTGTAATGGCAGATATTCCGGGGATTATAGAAAAAGCACACGAAGGGAAAGGACTAGGACATCGTTTTTTACGCCATATCGAACGCAATGCCACATTACTGTTTATGATACCAGCCGATACCGATAGTGTAGCCAAAGAATATGACATTCTACTCAATGAATTGAAGATGTATAATCCGGAATTATTGGATAAGTCAAGGGTCTTAGCCATCACCAAATCTGACCTGATTGATGAAGAAATTAAAGGCTGGATTATAGATGAGATTCCTAAGGATATTCCTCATATATTCATATCTTCAGTCACTCAAACAGGCATCCTTGAGCTTAAAGATTTATTATGGGAGACAGTAAAGGATGTCAAATATGTAGAGTAAAGAAGCCGTACCTGTTTGCAGGGCATAACAACATGACAGCATAACCACTACAACCAATGCACGCATCAAAAATGGAAGCCTTATTGGCGGATTTATTTGAAGAATGGTCCGGTACTTCACCGGATTTGATTTTGCCGCTCGCCCCTTCAGCCTCAGATAGAGTTTATTACAGATTACAAAAAGGGGAGAAAAGTGCAGTGGGTACTTTTTCACCTAATGAAAAAGAAAACAAAGCCTTTCTATCTTTTGCCAGGCATTTTCATGGTAAAAACTTACCTGTTCCTGAGATTTTTGTGGAACGATTAGACAGCAATGTCTATTTGCAGGAAGACCTTGGCTTTACAACACTCTACAGCTACTTATTGCAAAAAGGGGATTATTTCCCGGATTATTTGATCAATATTTATAAAAAAGTAGTGATCAAATTGGCAGAGTTGCAAATTGAAGGTGGTAAAGGTTTAGATTACAGTTTGTGCTTTCCACGTGAACATTTTGATAAGCAATCCATGCTTTGGGACTTCAATTATTTTAAATATTACTTCTTACGCCCAGCTCAGGTAGACTATGATGAAGAAGCATTGGAAGTGGATTTTCATAATTTTGCTAACTATTTACTAGAAGCAGATAGCGACTATTTTATGTTTAGGGATTTCCAGACCCGGAACATCATGATTAGATCTGGCGAGCCTTATTTTATTGATTTTCAAGGCGGCAGGAGAGGTGCTTTGCAATATGATCTGGCATCTTTACTATATCAGGCTAAAGCAAATATTCCGCCTGACATTAGGTTGGATTTATTGAACACCTACCTGGATGCTGTTGATGCTTATCTGAAGATAGATAGAAAGCAGTTTATTGCATACTATTATGGTTTTGTGTTGATGCGTTGCGTACAAGTATTAGGTGCCTATGGATTTAGAGGCTTGTATGAAAGGAAAGAACATTTCCTGAAAAGCATCCCTTTTGCATTGCGCAATGTGAAATGGTTGTTTGAAAATGTGGCATTTGACGTTGCATTTCCTGAGCTTAAAAGATGTCTTCAATATTTAATTGATTCAAAGCGATTTGAACCTTTTGACAAAATCAAAGGCTCCTCTTCTTTACTAACCCTTACTATCAATAGTTTTTCCTATAAAAGAGAGATCCCCGGAGATTCATCTGGTAATGGTGGAGGCTTCATCTTTGATTGCCGTTTTATCCACAATCCGGGCAGATATGAACCCTACAAGAAACTTACCGGAAGGGATGAGCCGGTGATCAATTTCCTTAAGCACCACAGTAAAATGGGAGAGTTTCTGAATAATGTTTTCAGAATAGTAGATGAGGCGGTAGAAAACTACATCGATCGGAGCTTCACCCACTTAATGGTCAATTTTGGCTGTACCGGCGGGCAGCATCGTTCTGTATATGCTGCGGATTCTCTTGCTAAACACATTAAGGAGAAATATGGCGTCAATATCAAGCTCAATCATATTGAACAAGAGCGAAAAATGTGGCAGAATTAACTTTTGTTGTTAGTTGTTGGTTTTTAATACTTTTTCAAAAGGTTAAGCAGAATTTATTCTGCGACAAAAACTAAAAACCAACAACCAAGAACAAGTTACTGCTTGATGATTTTGAACCATTCTACATGCTCATTATTATTAACTCTCACCCAATAATTTCCTGCACTAAGATTTGAAATATCCATCTTATCCTGATTGAGGTTTATAGGATAGGATTTTATCAATTGGCCATTGGACTGATAAATACTGGCCATTCCAATCCCTGTGTTTTTTGAGCTTATATTGATCTCTGTTGTTGCCGGATTGGGAAAAATATTGATTTTATTTTCAAAGGAAAGCTCTTGGGTATTTGTTATAGGACTCATGCTAAAATCACCTACTACCGGTAAGTGATCTGAGAAGAAAGCATCACTGGATGTTAAGTTTAAACTATTCAATAAATCTTCGGGGATAAAGAAAGGTTCGAAGACAAAGCCATTTTCTGCTTTAAGCTCGCTATCTGAATAAATGATATAATCTAGTTTACCAGGTGTAAAACTAGAACCACCACTTCGCCATGTAAAACTTGCGGGCTCATGGGTAAGTGTCGGCGCTAAATCTTCCATTGGCGTATCATCCCAATCTGGTAGCCCTCCCGTTCCAAAGGTGGCAACATTTATTATTTCTCCTTGCAAAATGGTTTCCAATTGTTGTTTGAACCCGACAAGGTTTAAATCTCCGGCTACAATGATGGGGGTATTTTGTGGGACAATCATTCTGCCATTTCTTGCTTTCAACTCATTGATGAAAGCTGCAATTGCATCCACCTGAAATTGTCTTTCACTTTCAAAATTGCAACAAGTCGTGTGTGCATTGATTACAACGACATCATTGGGAAATGAAGAAGGTAGATCAATCCAGCTAGCTGTGATATTTGCAAAATTATTTATTCTTAAAGTCTGGATGATAGGATATTTACTTGCGGTCACTGTACTAAAATCTTCTTTGGTTACATACCATCCATCATCGGTGCCTAGGTCCAAAGTTTCATCCATAAGGTTTTTAACCTGAGTAGCACTGCTATCAAAAAACTCCTGAAAGCAAAATACATCTGCATCAATAGCTCTTACTATACGTTGAAAACCTGGAGTAAATGAAGGATCTAGCGGACGGTCTCTTAAAATATTGTAACTGGCCAATCTGAAACTATTTGTCATTGGTTGCTCAACCGATACTGGTTCAAATGGAGTGAAAGGACCTTCCAGAAACTGATAGTTTAAAGAACCTTGTTCGGGCAATTGGTTATTGCTCGTAGATCCACCTCTTAAGAGAATTTTGATGGGGTTGCCTGCTAATAAAGGATTTATTTGATCCGGAAAGGCAAACCTGAAAATTCTCAATTCAAACTCGTCATTGGTATGGGTAGGCAAAATGGTAGTACCAATATCTGCTGGTCGGAGAGTGTCTGCATTAAATAAGCCAAAACGTTGTCCGAAATGGTAATAAAGTTCGGCTCCCATATCCTCGATTGATTGCCCTGTGGCTGCATTATCATCCGTATCTATATAAAGCTCCAAAAAATTGTCTCTTTGTGGAAAAATCTCCCGGTCAAGTGTAAAACGGATGTACAGAAAACTTTCATCATTGTGAACGCTTAAATTGGTCAATTGCGGAATAGAACTTGCATTGAAAGGTTCACGTGAAATGGTGGATTTGTTGGTCCAATCATTGAACTTTCCATCCAGAATGATTTCACTAGACTGACTGTGAAGAACAACAACAAAGCAAAGGGAAAATAGTAAAAGTAGTAATCTCATTTCGGGTAAATTTTTATTTCATGTGTATTGTGTTTTCACAATCACCTAACCTTGCACCTTTAGAAGGGTTTGTGGCGTTTTGGTCATTTAACATCTCTTTTAGCTCTTTTAATATATTGTTTTTGTCCAGCTTTTCATCAAATGAAGAGATGCATTCATATCATCTTTTTATATTTGGTCAAATTAGATTATTATGAAAATTTTCATAATAA
>JBCBCD010000377.1:0-6734 GCA_038530915.1 Bacteroidota bacterium | reverse complement strand
TCTTTTTTATTCCCATAGCTATGGCTATGAAAAGAAAAAATGACTTCGTCTTGATGCACAAGCCTTTACCTTCAGCTACATACTTACATTTTTAAACAACTTCGTAGTATATTGAGCATCATCATCTATTTTTTTTATAAACATTGTTTATGTCCTTACGCACTAATCAAACCTTGGCTATCCTACAAGGCCAAGAACTATTTGCGCACTTGAAGAAATCAGATATTGAAGCTTTGCTAGATGTTGTTGAATACCGAACTTATGCGCCTGGTGATGTCGTATTTGATACGAATACCCAACCTAGTTACCTTTTTCTGGTAGAGAAGGGGCAATTCAATCTTCGGTTGCCAGACAGTACGCATAAAGAAATCCGGGTGGGTGAATTTTTTGGTGAAATTGGCTTCATTAATCAGGACTTTCGCTCTGGTGCTGTTTGGGCAACACAAGACTCCGTTGTAAGCTGCATCAGCCGCAACAAATTACTGGATAAACAGCTGATCCGCCCAGAAATTGCGTTGTTAATCTTCCAGGAATTAGCCAAACGAATTACGACTTACCTTCGTTCTAAGGAACAGGTCAGTACCGAAGAGATCATCCGCCAGGGAGAGTCTGACAGTGTAGAGTTTAAATCTACTCTTCGCTGGAATCTTTTTACTGATAAAAAAGATAAAAGAATAGAACATGCAGCTCTGAAAACCATTGCTGCTTTTTTGAATACGCAAGGAGGCATCCTACTTATAGGTGTTAATGATGAAGGGGAGGTGTTAGGACTGAAAACAGATCAATTTGCCAATCACGATAAACTATTGTTGCATCTCAATAAACTGGTTACGGATCGGATGGGTACGCTTTTTACACAGTACATCAATGCCTCAGTAGAAAAGGTAAATGGCACAGAATTACTTCGGATAGATTGCCAAGCCTCCACGCAACCTGCGTATTTGAAAGAGGACAAAATGGAATATTTTTATATCCGCACCGGACCCTCAACGACAGCATTGGCACTATCCAAAGTATATACGTACATTCAGGAGCGTTTTTATAGCTGATTGCTATATTTACTAAACGTAAGATCGAATCCTCAATCCATTGCCAGAACTGGATTTTTACACAGTGTATTTAATTCTGTCTGATTAAAGATATTGCCTTTTCCATTTCTACATCTACATGATTGATGAATTCCTTTAGAGTAGGAGTAGTAAGGTGATCCGGTATTACTCCTCGACCTTTTGGATATTTATTTTTGAGTGCAGTAAAATACATCCAATAAGGAAGATCCACAACGATTTTTGATTTGGGCAATCTGATACTCGTAGAATGACCACTTGTATTACCATAAGCGCCCCCTCCCGTTTCTTGGCCTATAAAGGTAGCCCATTTATTATCAAACAATACGGAGGCAACGTCTGCTGTTGTTGAAAAACTTATTCCATTGATTAAAACATATACGTTTCCCTCAAAACGATTCTCATTTGCCGACCATTTCGATAGTCCAGGATGATCCGTCCAGTAATGAACACCATTTTCTGATTTTACCCTTTCGTTTTTTCTCGCGTAATGTTCTGTAACTTCTATTCTGTCAAAATAATTAAAGTCAGAATCTGCTAAATAAGTAACGAGCTCAATACCATAGTCATCTGCTCCGCCACCATTATCTCTTAAGTCAACGATCAAATTTTTAATACTGCTTTCATTAATTTTTTTAAAGCTTTTCTTCAGAAAACTGTAGTAATTATCGCTTCTTCCACCCATAAAAGTTTTAATGGTCAAAAGTGCATAATCATCTTCAAGAGTCAATGAGCGTGGATTATCATCTTCATTTTGCTCCTCTTTTTTTTCCTCTATGTCTATTGGAGAAAGACCATTTAATACAACCTTATTTATTGCATCATCAAATGGCTTCTTGTATTCAACAGTGTAAGATTGAGGCAGACCGGTTTCGGTAAAGTATTGAGGATAAAGAAACCAAAAGTAATACTCTAAGTACTTATACTTAAAACTCTCTACAAAGCCATCGCCATTAATTCCTTCGAAAAGTTTTGATACAATATTCTTCGACTTCATTCCGTCAATTGAGATGATTTCCGACCCTCTTTCTATTTTATGTTCAGAATAGTCTTTTGAGACCACCATTTTTCCGTCAAGAAAAGCCAAATCGAAGGGAATTCTCAACAAATCATTTGTATAAAGATCTAAAGTTCTATTTGGTAATGCAGCTTGTGTATGACCACAATGGATAAGACTTAAAAGCTTTGACACCTCTCCATAAAACTTGAATAAGTTGGTATTAGTAATTTCTGAAATGGTTTGTGCATAGGCCTCTTCCATTGTTTCTTTAGAAGTAAACCTGTACATGCCAGGATGAGATTTTTCTAGATTTTTTTTCAAAAACCTAATATCTTTTATGGCTTCTTCCTTAGTTAGTTTAGAATTTATGTCTTGCGCATTAAGCAAGATCGGTATGAAGAACAGACAAAAAGCAAATATTTTTTTCATGATTATTTAATTATATAGTAACAAATCTTTATTCGCTCAATTCCTTGATTTGATTCCACCACATATTATAGAAAGCCCTGTCAAGGGGTAGAATAGTATTGATTGTATATCGAATATCGTATATGATTTTTAAAATAGAATTGCATACAAGCTTTTATTTTTTATCAGGTACGGAAGCCGTCAGTTGACCTTCTGTAGCTTGCTTACAATATATTTTACGCTGATCATCCAATTTTCTTCCAATAAGCTCGCAGCAGAAGCTAGATTGCCTTCTCTGATAAAGTGAGTGATTTTACGGTGCATGTTGACTGAGGCATCTTTGTGCATGTCATTCCAGAAGGCAAATTCGTACAAGCTGATCTGGACACGCAGACTTGATATGATCCTCATAGCGTGATTGTTGTGGTAGTTTTCAAGCAACTTTTGATGAAACTGGCGATCAAATTCGAGGATAGCCATTGATTCCGTTGCATTTGTAAGGTTGGTGTTGATTTCATCTAACTCATCTAATTGACTTGCACTGAATGCCGATTTTTTAAGAGCAGAGGACTCAAGTAGGGCCATCAGTTCGTAGATTTCTTGTGCCTCTTCTGCCGATAATTCCGATAGAAAGAAGCCTCTATTGGCGATGTATTTGACAATGCCTGTTTCTGAAAGTTGCGTTAAAGCCTCGCGAATAGGCGTTACACTAACTTCGAGTTCATTGGCGATGGCCGGAAGAGATAGACGCTCACCTGGCTGATATTTTCCTGTCAGCATGTGTTTGAGCAAAACCTCCCTGATTTCGTTTTTGAAAATAAGTTTTTCCATAATATTTCGTATATCGTATGCGAAGATAATAATTGAATGGTATATCGTATATGATTTTGAGAAAATATTATTTTTTGTTTGAAAAAAATATAAAGTCCCTTTAAGCACTTCACAGAAAACTGCTAAATACTCTTATCATACAGGAATACTAAAATAAAAAGTACTCCCTTTATCTAACTCACTTTCTACCCAAATTTTCCCTCCATGATGCTCTACAATCTCTTTACAAATGGGTAAGCCTAGTCCAGTACCTTTGGGTTTGCCGAGTTGCTTATTGTCAACTTGCTGGAACTTATCAAAAACCTTTTCGAGATGATCTGTAGGTATACCTGATCCAGTATCTTTTACATAAGCTATGATCTGATGATCCTGTGATCTTGTGATTCCTATAGTTATGTTTCCGGAGTCGGTAAATTTTACTGCGTTAGAGATGAGGTTGATCAGCACCTGTATCATTCGATCCCTGTCGACATTTATAGTGGGGAGCTCCTCCGGGATTTCTTTAATGAGTTGTATGGTCGGTTTTTGCTCAAAAAGAGCTGAGGTAGCAGTAGTCGCTCTTTCGATCAATTCTGAAGGCTTGGTTTCCTCCATTTTCCATTCTACTTTACCAGATTCTATTTTAGCCAGGTCTAGTAAATCATTGATGAGGGTAGTAAGTCGTTGTCCTTCTGAGGTGACGATGTCTAAGTTTTTGCTATTCCTTTGTACGACTCGCCTCACTTTAGCATCACTTGCTTGGATGGCTGGGATTACTTTTTCTTCCAGGTTTTTCTTATTGAGTTTGGTGAAACCGATAATAGAGGTCAATGGGGTGCGCAATTCGTGAGAAACAATAGATAGAAAGTTGGATTTAGCCTCATTGGCTTCTTCAGCAGCTAAGGCTTTAGCATCAGCAGCTTCTTTTTCATACCTTAACCGAATGGAATACAAACGCCATTGGAGAATGCCCCAAATAAAGCCTACTAGCAACAATAAATAAATTACATAGGCTAAATTGGTATGCCACCAAGGAGGACGAATGACAAAGGTATATTCAAAGATCTCACTTTCTACCTGAGCGACACCCATCGCCTTTACTTGAAAGGTATGCTTGCCATATGGAACATTGCGGTAATCAGCTTTATTCTCGGAGTTTGGACTGCTCCAGTTTTCGTCGTCTAACTTATAGCTATACTTTATCTTATGTGGTGCTGCCCAGTCAATTGCTGAGAAATGGAAAGTCAGATGATTGAGACCAAAGGGCAAATCCAGGTTTAAGGGGTAATTATAGAAAGAGGCTACACTGTCAAAGGATTGACTGAGCGCTTTTCCAAAAGAAAGGCCCTTTTGGTAAGTCGAATCTGTTAGTCTTCGAAAATCAATGAATGCTTGATTGACTTCAATATGGGTAAAATGTATGTTTTTGGGAGCTTGAGTGGGTAGCTGAAATTGGTTGAGGTCTAAAATGGTGACGCCATCCCGAAAACCCCACATTAGTTGATTTTTGCTATTTAAGCAAGCAGCTTTTGAATAAAAGATTAATCTTTTTAATCCATCAAGTTTATCAAAATTAAAGATTTTATACTCTAACTGATTTGACTTGCCTTTCTTGTTTACTTTTGATGTAGAAGGAGCCAACAGATTGATTCCTTTGTTGGTACCTAACCATAAGTTCTCTTGGTCATCTTCAAGTATGGACGCAATATCGTTACTACTTAAACCATCTTTAGTAGTAAAATGTGTAAAATTTTGGCCATCAAAGTGATTCACCCCGCCACCATCTGTTCCAAACCAAAATTCTCCATGACTATCTTCAAGTATGGACGTGACAGTATTATTACTTAATCCTTCCTTAGTGGTATAATGTATAAAGTTTTGGCCATCATAGCGATTTACACCGCCATTTGTCCCAAACCATATATCTCCATGATGGTCTTCTATTATATAGTTAACCATATTATTACTTAATCCTTCATTGGTAGTATAATGAATAAAGCTTTGTCCATTAAATCGACTTAGTCCATTACGTGTTCCAAACCATATATCTCCATGATGGTCTTCAAATATGGTTCTAACCACGTTGTTGTTTAAGCCTTCTTTTGTGGTGTATTGGGTGAAATTTAGTCCGTCATAATAATTCACCCCAGTATATGTCCCGAGCCATAAACATCCTTTACTGTCTTCTAATAATGAATTGATTGGATTATTGCTTGATCGTTCAATAGTTGCGTATGAGGTAAAACTTTGTCCGTCATAATAATTCATCATACTATATGTTCCAAACCATAAATTACCTTTGTTGTCTTCTAAAAGTGAAAATACAGGGTTATTGCTTAGTCCTTTAGCTTTAGTGAGATGAGAAAAACTGTGAAGATTGTATCGATTTACTCCACCGCCAACTGTTCCAAACCATAAATTTCCTTGTTTATCTTCAATTAAAGATCTCGTCATATTGTAGCTTAAGCCTTCCTTTGCGGTATAGTAACTAAAGCTTTCACCATTGTACATATTTAAGCCTTCATTTGTTCCAAACCATATGTTCCCTTTGCTGTCTTCTAACATGGACATGACTACATTACTGCTTAGTCCTTCATTAGTAGTGAAATGAGTAAAGTGATGTCCATCGAATCGATTCACCCCGCCACCATATGTCCCAAACCAGAGGTCCCCTTGAGTGTCTTCCAGAATAGAAAAGATCATATTGTGATTTAAGCCTTCTTTTGTAGTATAATGGGTAAAGCTCACGCCATCAAAGCAATTCACACCTCCATTTGTTCCAAACCATATGTTCCCTTTGCTATCTTCTAAGATCGATCCAATGACGTTGTTGGTTAATCCTTCATCAGTAGTGAAATGAGTAAAGTGATGTCCATCGAATCGGTTCACACCACCACCAATTGTCCCAAACCATATGTTCCCTTTGTTGTCTTCTAGCATAGACTTTACCATATTATTGCTTAACCCCTCATTGGTAGTGAAATGAGTAAAGTGATGTCCATCAAATCGATTCACCCCACCACCTTGTGTTCCAAACCATAGATTTCCATTACTGTCTTCCAATATGCAGCGTACCAAATTATTACTTAGCCCTTCATTGGTAGTATAATGAATAAAGCTTTGACCGTCAAAGCGTGACAAACCATTATCTGTTCCAAACCATAAGTTCCCCTTGCTGTCTTCAAAAACTGAATAGACATAAGATGATTTCATTCCTTGATCTACATCCAAGTACTGAATGTCGTAAATAGACTCATCTTTCCTTCCTGCTTGAAGACCAGGAATGGGTGGTGTGTTAATGGCAGGAGTTCTGACTCCCTTGGCAGGTACTTTTTTGGGTAAAGGCACTCCCTCTTTTCCTGGTGTGATAACTGTAAGTTTTTCTGGAACCTTGACCACTTTTGGATCTTTGACAGGCTGTACATTTGAGTAAGCTGGTACTACTTTAG
>JBCBCD010000376.1:0-6738 GCA_038530915.1 Bacteroidota bacterium | reverse complement strand
TCATCCATCAAAGCCAATAGGAAAATTTGATTGATGAAGAATTAGTAGGCATGCTAAATGTGGTAGCCAGTCCCAAGCCCAGGCTCCAACATGTAGGTGAATTTGGTGTATCCGTTTTGAAAAACCATTGGAACAAAGGCATTGCTTCTCTGCTTATCAATAGGATGATTTCATGGGCAGAAAAATCTAAGATTATCAAAAAAATAAATCTGAAAGTTCTTCAAAACAACGATGTAGCCTTCCAACTTTACAAGCGACTAGGTTTTGAAATAGAAGGCTTGTTGAGAAGAGATTTCTTCGTTAAGGGCGTTTACTATGATGCTTATATGATGGGAATGCTTATTGATTGAGTACTTAAACTGTAGTACACAGAACAGTTTGCATGTATTTTTTCAAAAAAATGTAAACATTCTCCTATTTATGCGCTTAAATCAAATAAACTACCAATGAAGTACTCTTATTTACTAACTATGCTGTTTGCTTTTTCATTATCAAGCCTTTATGCACAGCTTCCTGAGAAAGCTGAAGATATTTCGCCTTTGTTGACTGGTGAAAAAATGCCTGATCTAAAATTGATCAATACAGAAGATCAAGAAGTATCTGTTTTAAGTTTAGTAGCAAAAAAACCAACCGTATTAATTGTTTATCGTGGTGGATGGTGTCCTTATTGCAATACACACCTTGCTGAATTGGGACAAAAAGAAGAGGATATTCTAGGTTTGGGTTACCAAATCGTGGCGATTAGCCCAGATGCTACTGAGAGTTTGAAAAAAACAGGTGATAAAGATGAAATTAGTTATGAATTATTATCGGATGCAGATGGTGCATTTGCCAAAGCAGTAGGTATAGCTTTCAAAGCACCTGAACGTTATGGAAAAATGCTTTCTAAGTATTCTGACAGTAAGAATGAAGGCTTCCTTCCTGTGCCTTCCGTATTTGTTATTAATCAATCAGGAGAAATAGACTTTGAATACATCAATCCAAATTATAAGAAAAGGTTGAGCGGAGATATGCTTTTAGCTGTATTGAGTGAGTTGGCGATGCAAGAAGATTAATATGTAGCTTGTTGTGTGTTGTGTGTATTTATTTAGTAACTTGGAATAAAAGCACATAACACACAGCAATGAAATAGCTAATGCAAATTGGATTTGCTCTTTTATTAAATAATGAGGTATTCAACTTTGTAAGAACACTTCAACTGGAATTACATCTGGAACTTGGTGTGCATCTCTCTCGGCAGCCGCCTCACATCACTATAAAATCTCCTTTTGAAGCTTCCAACATCACTCCTTTTGTAGCATATTTAGAAAAAATAGCTCAAACGACGTCTCCTTTTGAAATTACGATTGATGGATTTGGCAACTTTGGAAATCAGGTATTATTCTTAGAGGTATTAGAAAATCCAACACTCACTCAATTACACCACACCATTATTAATGATTTTCAGCAAGCCTTTATGATTGCTCCCGATCAATATGAAGGAGCTAATGTGAAGTTTCATGTGAGTATTGCCGGTTTTAATGAAACCGAATTATTCCAACAAGCACAAGAATACATTTCTGCTCACAAAGCTGAGTTTTCTTTACAAATTAATCAATTAGGAATCTTCTATTATTTAGGGCCTGGACAGAGCTGGATTATCAATAGAAAAATAAGACTGCTAGGTTGAGGAACTTTTTATTACATTATTGGGTAAAAAATAGAAACCCAACCTAATAAGATAGACTATGGATGCAAACAACTCTACTTCCGAAACACATCACCTCTTCCCAAGTGGTGAATGGGAAGGCTTTTATACTTATGCGTATGGACCTACTGCTGTTAAGCATCCCATGTCGATTATCTTAAACTTTGCTAACGGAGTAGTGTCAGGTGCAGGCAATGATGATGTTGGTCCGTTTAGTTGGGATGGAGCTTATGATTTAGAAGCCTTAACTTGTAAAATGAATAAGTTTTACCCTTCTCATTCTGTATATTATGACGGTAGAGTAGATGAAAATGGGATTTGGGGTACCTGGTTTTTATCTTTTGGAAGCGGTGGTTTTCACATCTGGCCCAAGTCCAATGGCAATAAAGAAGAGGAGGAAGAAGAAGAAAGTGTAATGGTAGAAGAGCTGATAGAAGAAATTAAGGAAATAAAGATTACTAATTGCCTCTAATAAATCACGTATTGCTATGAAACGAAAAGTGCTCATCACCGGAGTGAGTAGAAAAATGGGACTAGGCTTTGAAACGGCCAAACAACTAACTCATCTTAATTATGAAGTTATCATTACTGCTAGAAAGCTAGAAAAAGTAAAAGCCTTAGCAGAAGAAATTGGTGCTTCAGCTATGAAAGTCGATATTATTGATGATGGATCTATTCAACAACTCCAGCAACAAATTGAAGCAGAATATGGCCATTTAGATGTGCTCATCAATAATGCAGGAGCTTTTTTTGATGCCGGAAAAGAACCTATGTCTTCTGAAATGGATTTTGTCCAAAAAGCTTTAAATACCAATCTAATGGGTGCTTGGAGGATGATTAAAGCATTTCACCCACTTCTTTCAAAGAGTGATCATGCCGTTATAGTTAATGTATCCAGTGGGGCTGGATCATTTGGAGATCCAATTTTTGGTTTGCCTGTACATCCAAGTAATGTTCCGGTTTATGGCATCACGAAACTTGCATTAAATGGTTTAACGGTCAAGATGGCTCGTCAATTTGAAGGTAGTAATATTAAGGTCAATTCTGTTTGTCCTGGTTTTGTAGCCACCTATCCCGGAACAGAAGAGTGGGGAGCTAGACCTGTGTCAGAAGGAGCAAAAGGGATCGTTTGGGCAGCCACAATAGGAAAAGATGGACCACATGGAGGCTTCTTTAGAGATGGTAAAGCATTAAGTTGGTAATCAATCAAAACAATTATGAGTACAGCTTTTTTTGAAGAACAAGTCTTTAATGCAATTGATTTTTTAGTTAACCCATTGCCTACAGGTACATATGAAGATTGTGCATTTGAGGCTTGTAGTTTTAATAGTGCTGATTTATACGAATTTCGATTTATCAACTGCCGTTTTGTCCAATGTGATTTTTCCAACGCAAAACTTGAAGGAGTTACGCTTAGAGAAATTGAATTCAAGGAATGTAGGATGCTCGGCATACATTTTGAAGATTGCAATACAATTTCTTTTACTGCCACTTTCAATGACTGTATACTTAATCTCTCCTCTTTTTACAACCTCAATCTTAGAAAAACAGCATTTAGAAACTCTAACCTTCAGGAAGTAGATTTTACAAACTGTGATTTGAGTGAAGCAAAGTTTGAGCATTGTGACTTAGAAGCTGCTGTATTTGATAATACCAATCTTACTGGTGCTAATTTTAGCAGTGCTTATAATTTCATCATCAATCCTGAACAAAATAATATCAAGAGGGCCATTTTTTCATTAGAAGGTTTGCCTGGCTTACTTGAAAAACATGATATACGCATCCAATAACGTTTGAAACTATCTAACACTATGAACAAACTCATTAGCTCGACCAGCACACTACTTTGTGCCCTGATCCTTATTGTTGCTTGTCAACCAACCTCTGATCCTGTTTCCACTGAAAACCTGAAGAATGAGACTTCTTCGGTAGAGGAGTCAGGCTATGACTCATTAGCTGCTGTAGAATATGGCGCTGATGATTATGGTATGAAAAAATATGTGATGGCTTTTTTAAAAAAAGGTCCCAACAGAACACTTGATTCACTGAAAGCTCAAGAACTTCAGACGGCGCATCTTGAAAATATTACTAAAATGGCTGAAGCGGGAAAATTGGTTTTAGCCGGGCCTTTTTTGGGAGATGGAGAGCTAAGAGGAATCTATATTTTCAATGTTCCTACCATTGCTGAAGCACAGGCACTTACTAATACTGATCCAGCCATACAAGCAGGAAGTTTAGAAATGGAGCTGTTAGAATGGTACGGTTCAGCAGCCGTTATGGCTATTAATGATATACATACGACCTTAATGAAAACCAGCATAACCGAATAGAAACTTCACATTACTTGCATGATTCTAAGAATAAAGTTTTTAAAGCTTTGTCTTTTTCTGGTTTTGATCTTTCCACTGGAACTGTATGCTCAAGAAGTGTACATAGATCATGTCATTGTGGCCGTTTGTAATTTGGAAAAGGCAATCAATAGCATGACATCTGAAGGATTTACTCATAAGAAGGGTAAACTCCACGATAATGGTTTGCTCAATGCCCATATTAAATTTAATAATGGCACTGAGTTGGAATACATGTCTGTCCAAAAAGTAACTGATGATCCTTTAGCTATCACTTATCAAAACTTCTTGAAAAAGGGCCCGGGAGGTGCTTTTTTAGCCCTTGGTGGAATACCTATAGACTCATTAGCATTGAAGTTAAAAGCGACAAATATTAAATATAATGTTATAACCAGCAATTTATGGTCCTACCTTACCTTTCCTGATACATCTGCTTTAGCTCATCTCTTTTTTATTGAATACCATTTTGATCATACCAAAGAAGAGGTCAAATACACAACTCATACTAATGGAGCACAAAGCATCAGAAAAGTCTGGATGGAAGGAAATGACAGTGTAAATCAATTATTTGAATGGTTAAAAATGCCTATCACTTCTTCTAGTCAATCAAAAAATGTTTATACAACACCAACGGGAAAAATTGCAGTCATCAGAAAGAAAGTTCATGATCATAGGCCTCGAATAAAGAGCATATCATTTATAGTACCAGATAAAGCTGGGAATATTGTACTTAATTTTAACAGCTTATAAGGGATTTCTATTAATTTTCGCATCATAAGTAATACTACTTTGTCACTTTGATCGAAAGTATTTCAAAATGTATGATGCTTGATTTAATTGTCCCAGTTGGGACAACATATTGTTAACCAGAAAATGTGATGTAATGATATGTGCCGATAGGTACACTATATATTGCGTACTTATTGGCACGCTTATGAGATCGTCTACATAAAGGCTAACCATATTTTGCCCTTACAGGGCTGCAATATTTAATCATCATACATTTTGCTATTCTACCCTTTGAGCAAAGTGACAAAGTAGTAGTAAGTGGTTGGACAAAAATAATTAGTGGTTTTTGTCCAACCACTTAAGTGAGCAATATTATTATTCAAAACATTCACGCCAATGAGACAGACTTATATTCTACTACTATTCACTATTTGCCTTTTTTCATGTCAAAATGATGCCCCTCAAAGCACTGCTACCCCAAGTCCTTTTGATCAAAAGAATGAAGCCTTTGAAAAAGACTTGGCTATTCTCAAAGATCATTTCAACATACCAGGTATGGCTGCTTGTGTCATTAAGGATGATCAGGTAGCTTTTGAAAAATATATGGGTTATGCTGATGTTGAAGCAAAAACTCCTGTAGATGAAAATACGCTCTTTCCAATTGCATCTCTTACAAAGATCTATTCGGCAACTATGATCATGAAGTTGGTTGAAGAAGGTAAATTATCCCTGGATGATCCCATCGAAAAATATTATCCAGGCTTGCCTGTACAAGAACCCATTCAGGTTAAACATCTATTATCTCATACCTCTCAGGGTAAAGTAGGAGAACACTTTTATTACAGTGGAAGATTTGCATTGCTCAAGGAGGTAATCGCTCAATCTGCTAATGTAAGTGGAGCAGACTATTTAAAGGAAACCATCATAAAGCCATTGAATTTGGAAAATACATTAGCACTCACCAATGACTCTTTGGTGAATGATCGATTTGCAAAACCTTATTATTACGATGAAGCCGGTAAAATTGAAACAGGGTTCAGTCCTGCTGCAGGCATCGTTTCCAACCTCAAAGATATGATCACTTTCAATGCTGCATTGGAATCTAATCAGCTAATTTCAGAACAGTCCAAAAATAAAATGTTTCAGCCTTTCAAAGAAGGGTTGCCTTATGGCTTAGGAATATTCACACAGAAATACCAGGGTGTTACAATGATATGGGCATACGGACAATACGATTGTTATTCGAGTCTGTTTTTGAAAATACCTGGCAAAAGGCATACCTTAATTTTATTAGCCAATAATAATTTGATGAGTGATCCGGCTCGCTTGATCTATGGAGATGCTTCCTACTCCTTATTTGTGCACAGCTTTCTTAAAAATTATATTTTTGATCAACCAAAGCTCGATATATTGTTGGATGTTGATTCTTTGAATAGTCAGGATTTTGATACGGAACTTACCAGAGATAAGCTCTTGGCTCAAGCTCTAGCTTCTTCTTTTCTTGCACGATACGATGATCAACAGTATTATGATAGTAAGAAAGCATTAGAAGCAGTTTTCACCCAACATCCTGATTATCTTGATTATGGAGATCTAAGTTTGCTCCATAATTTAACATTTCTAAAGACAGTAGCAGCTAACAAAATGCTGGAAGCCAGCAATGAATTTGACGAGCAAATTGAGCAAATTGGTTTAAAGTTGCTTGAAGAAGATCCTGATAATCCCTATGTACGTATTTATTTAGGCGGCTATTACGATAGCATAGGGGATGATAAAAATGCTCAGGTACATTATGAACAAGTTGCTAATCCTCAAAATTTTTCTACCAACTGGTATACCATTGAGGCCAGAAATTGGCTTAAATCAAAGGGGATACAATAAAGAATACAAATTTTAAGCATACTCTTAAATTTTTTTACGCTTCTATTGATTTATTAAAAAGACAAGCTTATATTTGACCTGATAGGTCAAATA
>JBCBCD010000375.1:0-6739 GCA_038530915.1 Bacteroidota bacterium | reverse complement strand
AAGTGAGCATTGCTACTCTTTCCTGTCTGCATCAGGATTTTCAGGATTACAGGATTGACAAGATCCCACTGGTACGGGCCGGTTTTAACCGGGCCAAAGAAAAAGATAGCCACCTAGTCACGCAACACACAACACAAGACACAAAACAAAAACCTCTTTATTTTTAGCACAATAACAATAGATGCACTGTACATTATAAATGCATATATTGTAAGTGTAGCAAAACAGCTTTTATGGAACAAAAAGAATTATTACAACGAATCACCATTGATCCACTCATTTGCCATGGCAAGCCCTGCATTAGAGGTATGCGATATCCAGTTTCCTCTATTTTAGAATATTTGGCAGGAGGAGATACGGTTGAAGATATTCTTTAGGAGTTTGAGGATTTGGAGCGAGAAGATATTTATGCCTGTTTGGCTTATGCGGTATTGGCTGTTGATAGCAAAGGTAGGGTTGAAATACCTTTTGAAGTATGAGTAATCTCAAGAACCTACACTAAGTGTAAAAATAACACTTTCTTCTCAAGAAAGCCATAGCAAAAATCACAATTAAAAGAAACATTTCGCAACATACCCTTTTCACATCAGCACTAGGTTTGTAGTAGAAAATGTATTTACATTTTTCAACAAACCTTAAGAAAATGAAAGCGCAAAGTAGAGTATTGATTATTGGAATTTTATTGATGGGGAGTGCTTACACTTTATTTGCTACACCTGCCCAATCTTGGTTATTTCTCAACCTCAATACGGAATTGTCAGAAAAAGAAACGGCTTCTGTACAAGTCTGGGACCGCGATTACAATAAGGAAGACAAAAAGCAACACCTCTATTTCATCAATCTGGCGTATAAAAGAGCGATTAGTAAGAATACGAAAGCTTATGCCGGGGTATTCAATATGTTCTATGTGCAGGAAAGTAAGGCAGACGCATTAGAATTGTCCGGGAATGATTTTGAATTGCGTCCCTGGCAAGGTTTGTACCATAAAGTAGGAAAAATAGGCCAGACATCAGTAGGGAGTTTTACCCGCTTAGAAGAACGCTTCATCTACAAGAACAATTATGATTTTGATTTGCGTTTCAGGGAGCGACTGTCGCTTGCTCAACCTATTGGAAAGAAATTGGGCCTTAAGGTGACCTCTGAAATACTCATCAATCTCGATGATGATGCCAGTGGTCGATTGTTTGCTCCTCAGGAAATGCGGCACTGTTTGAGTTTTAATATGAAAGTGTATGACAGCTTAAAAGTGGAAGCTGGTTATGGGGTGTTTTTAAAGAATAAGGCGGATAATCATGGGATATGGATTGTATCGATGAATTATTTGTTTTCACCATGGAGTCGCTAAAGTTTCACAGAGTCCTCCGTGAAACTCCAGCGATTCTATGGTGATTAAAAATCCCAAATCGGTTCCACCCCCAATAAATGCTCCACAAAGTAATTCCACCGTTTTTTGGTAAAATATCGACCATAATCTCCATAATACCCATGTCTTTGACTTGGTATAATGAGCAAATCAAAATCCTTATCCGCTTTGATCAAGGCTTCACTCAACTTAAAAGTAGCTGATGGATTCACATTTTCATCTATTCCACCATGTACGAGCAAGAGCTTTCCCTGAAGATTGGCTGCATTGGTGATGTTGGATTGATTGTGGTAAGCTGTATCGACCGGCCAGCCCATATACATTTCCGGCCACCAGGCTTTTTCCATCCGATGATCGTGATCGCCTGAGGAGGCAACGGCCACTTTGTAAAACTCCGGAAACAATAACATCCCCCTTCCGGCATCATATCCACCGGCAGAATGCCCAAAAATCCCTACTCGATCAGCATCTATCCAAGAGTGTTGTTTGCTTAATTCTTTGATGGCGAATACGTGATCTACCAAACCATAACCCAATTTTTTATAAGATTTATCTCTAAACTTTTTGGATCTACCTGCTGAGCCACGACCATCAATATGGATGACCAGGAAACCTAAATCTGCTAGCGATTGATTGGTGCCGGATAAGGAAGTTGAGAAACTTCTAGGATGCCTGAAAGTAAAAGGCCCGGTATAACTGTAATCAATGATGGGATACTTCTTGTTTGGATCAAAATTGGTTGGTTTCCAAATGGCACAGTAAATCTCTGAGCTTCCATCATCCGCTAGCACAATATGCCTTTCAGGTGCTTTCCAACCTGTATCAAACAATGCAGTCGCATCTGCCAAACTCAATTCCAACTTTTCAAATGGATCTTCCGTCTTATGAAGCGTAGTCACGGTTGGCATAGTAGCGGTTGAGAAATTGTCTACGAAATACTTTCCATCTGGCGAAAATCTAATTACATGATGGGCATTGGCAGGAGTCAACAGCTTTGTTTCTTTTCCTTCAAAATCGACAGAATAAAGGTATTGATGGTAAATATTCCTTTCGGGTTCTTTTCCCATGGCTGTAAAATAAACTTTCTCATTTTCTTCATCCACTCGTAACACATCATTCACCATGTATTCACCTTGGGTCAACTGTTGTATAAGTCCACTTTCAAGATCCTGTAGATAAAGATGGTTCCAACCCTCCTTAATTTCTGAAGTAAACAAAAATTTTCCGTCCTTTTCAAGCAAACTGTATTCAGCAAATGCATTATTGACACTGGTACGACTACCTTCTACATAAATGGGTTTTGTACTCCCATCTTTGGCATTAATTATCTCATGTTTTACCTTTTGATAACCTCTTTCATAACTACGACTAATCAAACTTTTGCTATCAGGCATCCAACGCACATAAGGTGCAATAATATGGACACGAGGCTCCATATCTACGGCTATCTCTTTCTTTTTGTCTACATCAAACAACACCTGCTCAATATATACCATAGTCTTATCTCCCGGCGACCCTCTGTAATATCCCAACAGCCTAGGTCGATAAAGGCTGTCCACAGACCAATCCAGCAAATACATCTTCTCAGCCGATCTCGTATCACAAATGGTCGTCAATATCTTCTTAGAATCTGGTGACCAACTCACTCTAAATCGTTCAGGTCGATCTCCATTTTCCCCTTCCATAATATCTCCCCAGCCATACCAGCTGGCATATTGATAGTCTCTAGCACCGGTCTTACTCAATTGGATCTCCTTATTGTTCTTTGTGGAGCGAATATAGAGGTTGTAATCTTTGGTAAAAGCAATCCATTTGCCATCCGGAGAAAGGGATTCATTGGGTTTGGAAGTATCTTTCTCCTTAAGACGGACTTGATAAGAAAAAGAAGTAAGGTCTAATTGAACAATGCTGTCCTTCTTGTAAAACTCAATGGTATTACTGCTTAGAAACTTCAATCCTGGAAGGGAAAAGTCATCTTCTTCCAGCTCCAGCTCAAATTTTTCATATAAAAACTGCGTCACACGCTCATGATCAAAAGCTTTTTTGACTTTCATCTCCTGAAAATCTACCTTATGATGTTGCTGGCCGGTTTCTGTTTGCAGGGTATACCACACTCCACTGGAATCTACATACCAATTAGGAGTGACATATACATTTTTGACTAGCGTACGCATGCTATCTAAGAAAAAGGAAGCACGTCTATAATCTTCAATATTAATCTTCTCATTTTGAGCTTGTAGGCCCATAACTCCAACTACAAACAACAGGGTCAATATCTTTTTCATTCTGTTCCTTAAGTATTTTAAATGGGTAAGAAGTCTTAAAACAAGATAAAAATTAATTTTCCTATTCTCTTGAACCTACTAAAATAACTCCGCGAAACTCTGCGTAACACTGCGGTTAAAATAAAATTGGTCAGAAGACTTTATTTGATCAACAAGAAAATCGAACTTAATCAAAAGATCAAAAGATCAAAAGATCAAAAGATCAAAAGATCAAAAGATCAAAAGATGAATTCCATTACTCTTTGAAATTTCTTTCGTCTCAATTGCAAAAAAAAGATTAGCATGAAAAACTTCTTTTCCCTAATGCTCCTACTAATAATAGTAAGCTGTAATGCTCCGACTCCAGCCCCTGAATCCAGTTCCACTACTTTCCCTGAGGGCGATTGGATAGACCTTTCATACACTTACGACGAGAATACTATTTTTTGGCCCACTGCTGATTCCTTCCAGTTAGATACGGTTTTTGATGGAATTGCGGATGGGGGCTATTACTACTCAGCCTTTCAATTTTGTCTGGCAGAACACGGTGGTACGCATGTAGATGCCCCTGTACACTTTGCTCAAGGAAGGTGGGCCGTTCACGAAATCCCTTTGAAAAACTGTATGGGCGAGGCTGTTGTAATTGATGTTTCAGCAAAAGCACTACCCAATCCAGATTATCAAATCGATGTAGTAGATGTCGAGAATTGGGAAGTTGAACACGGCAAAATACCGGACGATGCCATGATCTTTTTCAAAACGGGTTATGGTCAGTATTGGCCAGATAGAGGAAAGTACATGGGCACGGCTGAAAGAGGACCTGCAGCGGTACCCAAACTGCATTTTCCTGCTGTTCACCCCAATCTGGCGAAATGGTTGGTAGAAAATAGAAAGATTAAGGCTGTTGGGTTGGATACGCCTAGTTTGGATTACGGTCAATCTAAACTTTATGAAACACATCAGATCCTATACAAAGAAAATATCCTCGGTTTTGAAAACCTGGCCAATTTAGACGAATTGCCTGCCAAAGGAACCTACATAATCGCCTTGCCAATGAAAGTCAAGGGAGGAAGTGGAGGACCGACTAGAGTGATCGCTTTGGTACAGTAGGGACAAAAGCAAATATTGCCGAGCACAGCTCGGCAATATTTGCTTTACTCTTTTATTCTCCAACCTTTCCCCTTATTCAATCGTTTGCTCAACTTCTCCACCAATCCTTCATTTTCCTTCAAATTAGCAATATTTACATTCTCATCAGGATCGGTTTCATGATCAAAAAGATCTCTGGCAACCAATTCATCAGTAGTGCCTTTGTACCATTCCGTATACCTGTATCTATTTGTCTGCATGCTATAGCTTATAATGGTCTTTTCTGGTGTTTGGCGATTCAAGGGCCACATTGAATAAGCCGCTTTTTTCCAATCCTGATCAGATCTTCTAGCAGGCTGGCAAAACTTTGGCCTTGCAAATGAGAGGGCATATCAAGACCACTTAACTCACAAAGGGTAGGAAACACGTCCACAAGTTCGACTAAAGCACTGGTAGTAATGCCTTTGTCTTTTTGTTGTGGCATACGCATCATCAATGGAACATGATTGTCGATGACGAAGGGCGTATGTTTGCACCACATGTCATGCTCACCCAATTTCCAGCCATGATCGCCCCAAAGAATGACTATGGTGTTTTGATCGAGGCCAGTTTCCTTTAATTGTGCCATTAATCTTCCAATTTGAGCATCGGTATACGATACACAAGCATAATAACCATGCTTGAGCTTCATTTCTAAAGAATCACTTAAAGGTGTATTCCCCTTGGGAATATTGGAATAGTTCCTCAACTCTCCAAAATTGTATTCAAAGTATTGGCTGATGTCTTTGGGCATATATTGGTTGTCAGCCTTTTTTAACTCCTCACCTTCATAGAGGTCCCAATATTTTTTAGGCGCACAAAATGGTAAATGTGGTTTTTTGTAACCTACGGCCATAAAGAAAGGCTCTTCGGAATCTTTGTATTGGTCCAATTGTGCAATGGCCATATCCGTCATTTGACCATCGAAGTATTCATTGTCAGCTACTTCAGTGATTTCAAAAGCCAGGCCACGCCCTCCGCCAGCCTGATTTTTCCATCCTCTATAGTAAGCGTCGTATTCTTCTACCTCTTTTATAGATGCTTCACTTAAGTAACCCCTACCTACTGCATTTACCTTAACTTGATGGTAGTCTTCGCCAAATTGATCATTTCGATCTCTACCATGATGATAAACCTTTCCCGCTGCCCAAATTTGGTAGCCATTGTTTTTAAAGTGCCTGTTGATGGTGGTAATATTTGGAGCATGTTCTTCTACTGATAGACCTCGAAAGATGTCTAAGGTATCTGGTCGCAAGCCGGATAGAATACTTGCTCTTGAAGCCATGCAAATGGGTTGCTGGCAATAGGCTCTGTTGAAAAGGATACCTTCTGCTGCCAGTCGATCAATATTGGGACTTTTGATCTCTTCGTTGCCATAACACCCTAATTCCAACCTCAAATCATCTACAGATATGAATAAAATATTGGGACGAGAAGATTGATATTGTTCTTGTTCTTGTTCTTGTTCTTGTTCTTTTGGCTTGATTTCACAAGCAAAAAGGCCAATAATCAAAGCAATGGTAAGAAGGTATTTGGTTGGCATGACTGGCTTTTTTATTCGATTTTAATTTTAGGTTCTGCTTCCAGGAATCCAAGTGATTGTAAGAATTGATCTGTTTCCTGTATGGTTTGGCGGTAAATATCGAAGTCTTTGTAGTTGAAAAAACCATGTCCTTTTCCTTCGTATATTTTCAAATCACATCGACTACCCACTTTTTCCATAACTACTTTGTAATAAGCGGCCGTTTCTACTGGTATTAATCTATCATTGGTGCCCAAAAAGAAAATGGTAGGTGGTGCTCCCTCCTGGATATTGTGTAAGGGCGAAAATTGCTGATAGGCGGCTCCTATTCTTTCGTAACCATATCCGCCAGGTCCATTATCTATCACCGGATTAAACAGCACCAAGGCCTGAGGGAGACAACTGACCGTCAGATCATCAGTAGATTCATTGTAATCTTTAATAAAAGCAGTTGCTGCTGCA
>JBCBCD010000374.1:3639-6741 GCA_038530915.1 Bacteroidota bacterium | reverse complement strand
CCACAAGCATCTGTTGAACCACCATCTACATCTTGGGCTGTGATAGATCCATTTCCATTAGCATCCAATTGTACGGTTAGATCATTACAAATGGCTATCGGTGAAACGTTATCTTCTACCCTTACACTAGAGGTACAAGTACTTACTTTTCCATTATTGTCAGTAACCGTAAGTGTGACTGTCTCCGTACCCACCTCAGAACAAGTAAAGCCATCATTATCCAACTTTATGCTGGCTATTCCACAAGCATCTGTTGAACCACCGTCCACATCTTGGGCAGTAATGGAGGCATTGCCGCTCGCATCCAATTGTACAGTCAGATCATTACAAATGGCTACTGGAGTAAAGTTGTCTTCTACCATTACATTTGAGGTACAAGTACTTACTTTTCCATTATTGTCAGTAACTGTAAGTGTGACTTTCTCAGCACCCACTTCTGAACAAGTAAAGCCATCATTATCCAACATTATGCTGGCTATTCCGCAAGCATCCGTTGAACCTCCATCTACATCTTGGGTAGTAATAGAAGCATTGCCATTTGCATCCAATTGGACGGTTAGATCATTACAAATAGCTACTGGTGAAAAGTTGTCTTCTACTGTAATGGTTGCCGGGCAAGTATCTTCATTATCGTTATTATCCATTACCGTTAGTGTAATGGATTGAGTGCCTATATCTGAGCAATCAAAGTCCGTTTTATCTAGTATTAAGTTGGCTATTCCACAGGCATCCGTTGAACCACCGTCCACATCTTGTATAGTAATCGATCCATTACCATTGGCATCCAATTGGACAGTTAGGTTATTACAAACGGCTTCAGGCTTAATTTTATCTTGAACTTCCACATTAGAAGTGCAAGTACCTTCATTGTTATTTACATCCTTTGCTGTTAAGGTCACTATTTGTGTCCCTACTTCTGAACAGCTGAAAGTATTTTCATCAATTTCGACACTTTCAACACCACATACCTCAATAATAGTGTTTAATACATCTGTTTCTCTTATGGAAGCCGCTCCATCAGCATCTAATTGTACCGTTAAATCATTACAAGTAGGTTCTGGAGCTACCTTATCTTCTACTGTAATAGTGGCTGGACAAGTATCTTCATTCTCGTTATTATCTGTTATGGTCAAGGTAACTGATTGAACTCCTACATCTGAGCAATTAAAGTCCGTTTTGTCTAACATTATATTTGCTATTCCACAGGCATCGTTGGAATTCTGATTGACTTCCTCAGTACTAATTGATCCATTTCCGTTAGCATCCAATTGGATGGTTAAATCATTACAAATGGCTTGTGGAGCTACCTTATCTTCCACTGTAATTGTTGCTGGGCAAGTATCTTCATTCTCGTTATTATCCGTTACAGTTAGTGTAATTGATTGAGTGCCTATATCTGAACAATTAAAGTCCATTTTATCTAACATTAAATTTGCTATTCCACAGGCATCCGTTGAACCGCCATCCACATCCTGTGCTGTAATGAATCCATTGCCACTCGCATCCAATTGGACGGTTAGATTATTACAAACGGCTTCAGGCTTAATATTATCCTGAACTTCTACATTAGAAGTGCAAGTCCCTTCATTGTCGTTTACATCCGTTGCTGTTAAAGTCACTGTTTGTGTCCCTACTTCTGAACAGTTGAAAGCATTTTTATCAATTTCTACACTTTTAATGCCACATGCCTCACTGTGGGTATTGTATATATCAAATTCCGTAATAGAAGCCTGCCCATTGGCCTCCAGTTGGACGGTTAAATCATTACAAATGGGTTCTGGAGCAGTGTCGTCAACTATTGTAATGTCAGCATCACATGTGCTCACATTGCCATTATTATCTGTAACAGTTAATGCAATTGTATTAAGGCCCACATTACTACATGTTAAAACCGTTTTTGATAAGGAAAGTGTACTTATTCCACAAGCATCCATTGAATTGTTATTCAATTGAGAAGTAGTCAAAAATACATTTCCATCTGTATCCAAATTCAGCGTTAAGTCATTACAAATGGCTACTGGCGAAACATTATCTTCAACAGTAATATCAGCAGTACAATCTTCCGAATTACCACCTAAATCAGTGACAGTTAAGGTGACTTCCTGAAGCCCTACATCTGAACAATTAAAGGTATCATTATCTAAATCTATACTGGCTATTCCGCAGGCATCCGTTGAGCCACCATCCACATCTTGAGTTGTAATGGAAGCATTGCCATTGGCATCCAATTGAACAGTTAGGTCATTACATACAGCTGTAGGAGCAGTATTATCATTCACTGTGATGGTAGCAGTGCATTCTGAAGTAGCTTCCCCATCACTTACTTCCAAAGTCACATTATTTACACCATATCCATAGGTATTGCCTTCTTTGATCGTGAAAATCAGATCAGAACCTTCAGAATCAGATGATCCTCCATCTAGAATGGCTGGATCTATAGTTGCTTGACAATTTACATCTGTGTCAACTGTAATATCCTGACAAATAGCATTAGGAGGCTGATTCCCAACGACAGTTACTCTTGCCGTACAGTTTTGTCTGAATTGAGAGGGTGTTCTAAGGTCATAAATATTCATCCAAACGGATACAATCCCTTCGTCAGCTTCTGTAAACTCTACCGTCCCCCCTTCTGAGAAATTATACCCCAGACCAAAAAATTGGCCAATTGTATTGTTTCGTACATCGTATCGCAATTGTTGATCTAAGATGTCGTAATCAGGATGACTAGGACAAGGTCTTATATAATCCAAAAATTCTGAATGAGGCACACTTGCCGTACCATTTTCATCTAAGTAGACCGTAATATCTTCACATTTAGGAGCCCAATTTGAGGCTAGGTCAATGATGATGTTACAAGTAGATTGATTGCCTTTATCATCAGTAGCAGTTACAGGAACTGTAGTTCGTCCTAGATTGTCACAATCGATGGTAATGCTATTTTGTGAAGGCACCATAGAAACCACCGTACCACAATTGTCTAAAGCAGAGTAATCTGTCCCTTCCGTGAAATCGATAGTCCGTGAATCTCCTTCTCTGAAATTATTGATAATGAACCTTCTGCAGGACATATTACTCACCCCATTATCTACTACTTCCACATTG
>JBCBCD010000374.1:0-3629 GCA_038530915.1 Bacteroidota bacterium | reverse complement strand
GTCCCTGACCGTCAATGTCACAGTATTGGGTCCTTCATCCTGACAAGTAAAATTGGTTTTGTCTAGACTAAATTCTGGATAATTAAATGCATGACAAGGTGATAAATCTGCATTCTGTGCTAAACCTGTAATTTGATACGCAATGATGTCTTCCACATCGATGGTTTGAGATCTATTGGTTACATCTACAGTAATGTCATTACACTCTGCTACAGGAGCCTGGTCATCCAAAGTCACAGTAGTCGTACAAATGTGTTGATTTCCTCCACCATCTGTAACGGTCAAAGTGATTACATTGGGTCCTGCATCTGAACATTCTATGCGTCTTTCTGCCGATAAGGTTCTATTCACTATTCCTGTACACTCATCAGTGGAACCTGCATCTATATCATCTGGATTTAAGTTTCTAACAGGAGTGATATTAATCCCATCAAACTGAATCGTAAAGTCTTCTACACACCTGGCTACCGGAGGTGTAACATCCCTTACTGTCACCGTAGTAAAGCAATAATGAAAGCTTTGATTTCCATTCACATCATTTGCATAGAAAGACATAAAGGTCTGACCTATTGGAAATACTTTTCCTTCTTGCTCAAATCCATTTACAATCGTTACCTGAGGATTGGGATCACAGTTATCGGTAAAAGTCGGGATTTCATAATTGTAAACGGCTCCACAAATGTATGGATCAGCATCCAATGTTATTTCGGCCGGATTATTACAGACTACCCCTTCTGGGCGTACATTTTCAGATACATTTACCTCCACACTGGCAGTGCAAGTACTGACTTGATCTTTATCATCTGCTATTGTCAAAGTAACCGTTTGTGTTCCTTTATCGGAACAATTAAAACTAGTGACATCAAGGCTCCTTTCAGCAATCGTACAATCATCCGATGAGCCATTATCTACATCGTCAATTGTGATATTTATGGTTTGATCTCCATTAATATTGATAGTGAGGTCTTGACAAGTAGCTGTTGGAAGTTGGTCATTTTCATCTACTCCGTCTACGCAATTATCGTCAATCCCATTACAAGGATTTTCTTCTGCTCCCGGATTTACAGCAGGATCATTGTCATCACAATCTCCCTGACAAGGTGAATATCCATCTCCATCGTTGTCAAAACCTTCATCTATGATTCCATCACAATCGTTGTCAATCCCGTCACAAAGCTCAGGTGCAGGGTTTGTTGAGAAAGTAATGTAATCTACTGAGGTCGTAGGCAAAATGTTATTAATTGCACTAATTTTCCAAGTTCCAGAAAAACTGGAGCCCAGGTTTGCAAAGGCTTCATAGGATGAAGTTGTTATTTTGGCCGGGATTCGATTAGAACCCGAACAATCAGAATACGTACCTTCTAAAGAAGCACCATCTTTAACGGTAACAACAATTTCAAAATTCGGACAATTGCTATCTGTATTACTAAGGACATCAAAAATGAGGTCATTAAGCGCCGGAGTCTCCTGAAAATTAACCAAATCTATTGTATTGCCAGCAGGATCCTCTAAGATCAGTGTAAATGGATTGTTAATATTACATACATCATAATTAAGTTGAGCCATGGAGAGCTTAAACTCAATTGTCATCTCTTCAGGAGTATCTGTTGACGGTGGTACCACAAACTCATGCGAGAAGGTACCTGATCCGATTGAACATGGAGAAATATTGTTCGTAGGATTGGTTGTAAACAATAGGCCTTTGTAAACATCCGATCTGGTATCGTCGCAGTCTTCCCAAACAGGGACTCCATCTCCATCTTCATCAATCAACTCTTCAGCAGACAATTCGCCATCACAATTATTATCCAAACCATCAATGATTTCCGGAGCTCCTGGATAACTATTTGGGTCATTGTCATTGCAATCAACACATTGAGCAAAGCCATCTCCATCATTGTCGTTTTGAAAATCTTCATCTATTTGGCCATCACAATCATTGTCTTTGCCATCGCAAATGTCTATCGGCCCTGGAAACGCTAGTTTTACATAATCCAAGCTAGCCGAAGAAAAACCATTGTTTTCTACCACCAACGTCCAAGTACCTTGGACTGAACCATTCAGTCTTGTCCCAAATGATTGTGTTGGACTATAATTAAAAATCGTTTTACTGTTTGAAGCTGAACAATCCTCTATTGTAAGTGAATTATCAAAATTATCTGAAAAATTAAATTCAAAGACTCTATCACAATTACTCGCAAATAGTATGTCGATAAAGTCTTGAGGTAAATTAGCAATATCATCCAGCTCAAGATCCAATAACGAAACGGTTCTGCCGGAGGGAGAAATTGCTGAAATGGCAAATACAGGTCGAGATGGATCACAGGATGAATTAACAGTACCTGTAAAGTCTAGTTGAAAGGAAAAGATAAGATCTGAAAAGCTTGCCCCTGTATTACTAGGTACCTCAAACTCAAACTCTGTATGCCCGGGCATTGAATTTTGAAAGGGATCAAAATTACTACAGTCATTGGCTGTGTTTTGAAAATTTGATGCTGTAAATGAAAATCCTGAATAAATAGTAGGATCGTTATCATTACAATCTTCAAAACAAGTACGCCCATCCCCATCATTATCGGTTAGTTCTGAGGTTGAGAGTTCACCATCACAATCATTATCTTTTCCATCACAAAGTTCTGGTGCACCAGGATAAATGGTATTGTTGAAATCATCACAATCTCCATCACAAATGGTAAAGCCATCACCATCTGCATCAGTCTCATCAGGGTGAAGAATTCCATCACAATTGTTATCTATACCATCGCATACTTCTTCTGCTCCAGGAAAGATTATTTTTACATATTCATTAGGGCCCGTAAATG
This sequence comes from Bacteroidota bacterium, assembly GCA_038530915.1. Taxonomy (GTDB): domain Bacteria; phylum Bacteroidota; class Bacteroidia; order Chitinophagales; family Saprospiraceae; genus JANQPA01. The sequence continues at coordinate 807 of JBCBCD010000374.1, read as the reverse complement.
CCGAGTTATTGGTCACATTAACCACCCAGTCGCCAATGGAAGACATCCCTTGAAAGGCTGAAAGAGATTGAACAGGATTAAACCTGAATACCAGTTGCAGGTTGTCACATTCGCCTTCAAAAATGTAATCATTTGGAGCACCATCATAAATGCGAAAGATAAATCCATCGGTTATACTGTAATCCGTACCTGAACATTCAAGAGGTTCTTGAAAGTCAATACCACCTGAAAAGATTGTATTATCTCTGTCGAACTCTATCAATTTCACAGTCGTTTGATCAGGAGCAGTAAGCGTAATGGTCAGTGCCTCATCCGGGGCATTTGATGGATATAAAGCTCCACTAGTTACTTTCCAATTCGCTTCTAAAATTATTTCATTAATTGCGGTAGGTCCGTTCGGTATGTTGGTTGTGCAAGTAGCGGTTCCGGATTCTAAGGTATTCGAATTAAATGCGGGTATATTTACGTTGCAATTGTTTGTAATTTCTACCAGAGGAATTATTGTTGGATCGTTGTCATTACAGTCTATTGCACTGTTGTATCCATCTCCGTCTAAGTCTTCTGTGTAAGGTGTCGTATAGTTGTCAGGTGTAAGAGTAGCTATCAACATACTTATCAAAAATAGAAAAGACGATAGCTTAATGCTAGAAGTCGGGTAGTTAGTATTTTTTTTCATTGTAGTAGTAGCTTAAAAATTTAGTGTTTATGGTGTATTTTTATTTTTTACTTGCTAGCTTCAAAGAGTATTTTTTAAATTTCTAACTTTTGAAAACCAATGTTTTATGAACCTAGCTTTACATTTACTCA
>JBCBCD010000373.1:0-6742 GCA_038530915.1 Bacteroidota bacterium | reverse complement strand
ATTTCCACTCTCATCTGTTACTATCAGTTGTACCGTATTGTCGCCAAGATCATCACAAGTAAATGCTGTCTTATCCAACATATAGCTGGCTATTCCGCAATTGTCTACTGATGAAGCACCAATTTGTGCAGCAATATCTGTTGAATTGTTATTTCCTATTTGAACACTTACATTTTGGCATATTGCAGTAGGTGGTCTTTTATCTGCCACGGTAACTATTGAAGTACAAGTAGAGCTGTTTCCACTTCCATCTGTCGCTGTTAGTACAATAGTATTAGATCCTATGTTGGAGCAATCAAAACTGGTCTTGCTAAGGCTAAGATTTGTAACGCTACAGTTATCATTCGAGCTGTTATCTATTCGTTGTGGTGTAAGGGTAGCCATGCCATTCCCATCCAATATGAGTTCGATGTCTTTACAATTAGCCTGAGGACTGATTTCATCCTTTATAGATACTATGCCGGTACAGCTGGCTCGATTCAGGTTTTCATCAAATACCACTAAAGTGATTGTTCTAGTCGTACCTACATCAGCACAGGTAACATCTACCCTGTCGTCACTGAATCTTAAATTACCACAACCTACAGATCCTCCATCTATTTCATTTTCCAGAAAGAAACCAGTCCCATTTGCATTTACAAAAACATCAATATCCCTACATACTGCTTTGAGGACAGCTGATGTATTGATGGTTACATCAGATGTACAAGTTGAAGTATTTCCATTGACATCAGTTACTGTCAATGTAACTTCTTCTACCTCATCACTGTTACAATTAAAACTGGCTTTATCAATAGACACACTAGCTATAGTACAGTTATCAGTTGATCCAGCATTTACTTCAGCAGCACTTAGGATTCCACTGCCATTATTGTCAAGGTTGACTGTTACATTCTGGCAAAGGGCGGTAGGCTTGGCCTCATCTTTTACCGTCACTGTTGAGGTACAATTCGAAGTATTCCCACTTTTATCACTTAGAGTTAATGTAACCGTATTGGATCCTACATTCGAACAATCAAAACTCGTCTTACTCAATGTTCGATTGGTAATTCCACAGTTATCCTTGGAATCATTATCTATGTCATTTGCAGACAGACTTGCGGCTCCACTTTCATCGAGGTATACAGTTACATCTTTACATCGAGCAGTGGGCTCTGTTACATCTACAACTTTAAGATTAACCCTGCAAGTTGAGCTATTGCTATTAATATCTGTAACTGTTATTGTAACATCATTATCTCCTAAATTCGAACAATCAAAGCTGGTCTGGTCAAGTGAGCGGCTGACAACTCTACAATTGTCTAAAGCAAAAAGCTCTAGCTGTTGAGGTGAAATAGTAGCCGTTCCATTTTGATCCAGAGTAGCAAAGATATTTGGGCATGCAATAATAGGAGCAAACTTATCTTCCACTGTCACATTTGACGTACAAGTAGCTTGATTGGAAGGAGATGTTCTAACTGTAAGCGTAACTGTATTATTACCAACATCTGCACAAGTGAAACTGGTTTTATCTAAAGATAAACTTATATTTCCACAAACATCAATTGAGCCATTATCCACATTTGTAATTGAAATTACTCCATTACCAGTAGCATCCAATTGTACGGTATGATCTTTACATAAGGCTGTGGGAATCGTAGGTTTGTCAATCGTTACAATAGCATTACAAATTGCAGAATTGCCATGGTTGTCTATCACAGTGAGTGTCACATTTTGCGGACTAGGACTAGAGCAATCGAAGCTGGTATGATCAATCGATCTACTGGCAATACCACAGAAATCAACAGACCCGTTATCTACTTCAGCAGCAGTTAGGGTACCATTACCAGTATTGTCCAGATTGACCGTCACATTGCGACATCTGGCAGTAGGAAGAGTCCGATCTACTATGCTTACTACTGAAGTGCAACTAGAGGTATTGTTCCCTTCCTGGATGGTTAAGGTCACTGTATTGTCTCCTATATCGCTACAAGTAAAAGTTGATTTATCCAAGGAAATAGTACCCGTTCCACAACCTATAGAGCTGCCATTGTCGATATCTTGTACAGAGATGCCTACTGTTGTAGAAAAGATTAAAACCGTCTTATCCTGACATTGTGCGGATATAGGAGCTGTAGTAGTAGTAATGCTGGCTGTACCATCACTTTCTGTACCTCCGCCATCAGTACCACCTGTCTTTTCCTTATTATTTCCTTTGAAAAAGATATTGACAAAGCTTCCGCCACCGCCTCCTTGTGACCAAGTATTATTAGCTCCACCACCAAAGCCACCGCCACCGCCGCCACCATTTCCTTGGACGCCACCTCCACTAAATCCATCACCACCCTCTGGGCGATTACCTCTGGTACCTCCTGTATTCGATGCTGCCGTATTATCCAAAAGCTGAAGTTGAGCTGTAGAATAATTATTAAGGCCTTGCGTGTTTGAAACTATAGTACCACCGTTTCTGTCATCTGAACGATTACAATCAAGTTGCCCACCTTTACCTGTCGAACTAACACCAGAAGCACATCTAACTCCAACTACGCCTCCACTAATGTTTCCAACATTACGGCCACTTTCTGATTGATTTCCTCCCTGGCCAGATCTAAATACATTTGCTAAAGGACGAGCTCCTCCACCTCCAGCACCAGCTTCTGCTAATAAAAACCATTCAGTTGCTGTCGAACTTTTACCTGGGGGTAAATATAAAATAGCTGAAGATCCACCTCCTGATCCTGTGACTGTAACAGGAATAGGAGCGCAACGAGTTTGTTCGGTTCCGCCTTTCCTTCCTACAAATACACGCAAGGTACCTCCTGCTTGTAATTGATCATCAGCTGTACCTATTTCAAAAGTTGCGGTAACAGTCGCACCAGCTCCTCCTCTCATTCTTATATCACAAGTTCCTCCTTTTAGATAGGCATCGCCACCATCTCCTCCTTTTATGGTAAAGGTGAGGCTATTTATGCCTGTTGGAATGGTATAATCGGATACTAGCGCAGTAGGGTTAATTGTTGCGTTGCAACTTAGGTTGGTTTGACTGAATGTAAAACTTGGAAAAAATAATAGGACCACTAAACCCAGTGCAATTTTGAAGAATAATGGTGTGGTTTGATGGTTGGTGTGTTCTGAAGTAGATTTCAGATTAGGTTTTTGATTGCAGTTTGCTTTTTTCATGTTATGAATATTGATTGGGTAAATTTGTTGTGTGTTGTGTGTTGTGTGTTGTGTGTTGTGTGTTGCTCATCATAGCGTCACATGGATTACTCCATGCGACTCCATGGTGAACGAGTAACTATCTTGCTATCACTACTCTGCTTTTGGCTACTTGTCCTGCTGATTCTAAACTGATGATGTATACCCCTGGTGGAAGGGTTTGTACATCCTGAATGTGTTGTTGCTGGTAGATCATGCCCAGGTCTTCGCGAAGCATGAGTTGGCCTGAGAGATCGAAGACATTCAAAAGAGCTTCGTTTCCGACGAAGACTTTTAAATCGATATTCACAAAATCGAGACTTGGGTTGGGCCAGGTTTTGAGGGTAAGTGTGGTGTTTTTTCCACCCCCTAACCCCCTCAAGGGGGACACTTTTGCTTCTCCCTCTTTCGAGGAAGATACACTCACTGCTCGCTCGTAGGGGGACATGTTATCATTGGAGATTTGTATGGCACTAGTATTGTTTGTTGTGCTGTAGGATACATTATTGAAGCTGGCTTTGGCTTCTGAGGAATTACTGCTGCTTAAGAACATGCCTACCTGAATGCTGGTGCCCATGGCCATTCTAACCTTGAGTAAAGTCCTTCTTCCTTGTTTGAAGGTGATCATATCACCAGACCTTGTTGCGGTGAGAACTACTGTTCGGCTGGCGCGACCTTTTCTTTGGGAAATCACCTGGTCACCGAGATTGAGATTTACACCTCCGATCATGCTGTAGCCATATTTTCCGACCCAGGCCATTAGAGCATTGGCATTGCCACTTTCTCTGACCATCAATCCTCCCATACCATTTGAGGTGAGGCTCTTAAGTTCTGCTGTAAAGGTAAAGTCTCCGGTAAGCGTTACATAGGTAAACTCTCCATAGCCGACTTTGGAATGGTAGGAAGTGGTTGGCGTGGATGTGAGGTGATAATAACCGCTACAAGGATCATAAGTGGCAGTTCCGGTAGTAGTTCCGATGGATTGTGTAGAGAACTCAGCTAGATCGGAGCCTAGTTCCACCGTCAATATTGCATTACAGGTAGCCTTATTTTCGCTATTATCTGTAACAGTCAATTGTACCAGATTATCACCCAGGTTATCGCAAGTAAATGCTGTCTTATCTAATGTATAGCTGGTGATTACACAATTATCTTTTGATCCATTGTCAACCTGAAGAGGTGTGAGCTTAGCTATACCATTGACTCCCAAACTAATGGTAAGGTCTTGGCATTGAACTTCTGGTGCTTTATGATCTACTATCGTTACTTCAGCATTACAGGTGCTACTGTTTCCATTCACATCTTTCGCTGTTAAACTCACTGTATTAGTCCCTAATTCCGAACAATCAAAGATTGTCTGATCTAGTGAGCGGCTGGCAATACCACAATTGTCTGTTGCCGTCGCAATAGATTCTAATTGTTGAGTTGTAATAGTAGCAGTTCCATTTTCATCCAGAGTAACCTCAAGCGCTCCACAAAGGAGAGTAGGAGCCAAATTATCTTCTACCTTGACATTTGCTGTACAAGTAGCTTTATTGGAAGGAGATTTACTAACTGTAAGCGTAATAGTATTGTTACCAATATCTGTACAAGCAAAATTAGTTTTATCTATAGACAGGCTTACATTTCCACAAACAGCACCTGAGCCATTATCCACATCCATTGTAGAGAGTATACCATTGCCATTGACATCCAATTGTATCGTATGATCTTTACATCTTGCTATGGGCGTGATTTGATCTTCTACCCTCACATTTGATGTGCAAGTAGCCATCCTATCCCCAACCTTTGCAGTTAGTGTTACAAGTTGAATGCCATCATCTAAACAAGTTAAATTGGTTTTATCCACAGACAGGCTTACATTTCCACAGATAGCACTTGAACCATTATCCACATCCATTGCAGAAAGGGTACCATTGCCATTGGCGTCCAATTGTATCGTATGATCTTTACATCTTGCTATCGGTGTGAGATTAGCTTCTGTAGTCACATAAGCTGTACAGGTAGCTATCTTATTCCTTGCGCTTACTGTCAATATAATAGGTTGAGTTCCTATATCTGAACAAGAAAGATTGGTGTTTTCTACAGACAAGTTTACATTTCCACATGCGATACTCGATCCATTATCTATATCTGAAGCAGAAAACGTAGCATTGCCATTGGCATCCAATTGTACCACATGATTTTTACATCTTGCTACTGGTCCAACCTTATTTTCTACCAAGACTGCAGCGGTACAAGTAGCTTGACGATTTGCATCCTGTACTGTCAACTTAACGATATTGGCGCCAACATTAGAACAATTAAAACTAGATTTATCCAATGTCATGCTTCCCTCACAACCTAATTCGCTGCCATTGTCAATATCTTGAGGATTAATGGAGACAGATTCTGTATTGTCGATTTGTACTATTATGCTTTGACATTTAGCTGTTAAGGGTGATTTTGTTGTGATGGTTGCTGTACCATTGCTTTCTGTACCGCCACCATTTGCTCCGTCTGTTTTAGTTCTATTACTTCCTTTAAAAAAAGAGTTGACAAAGCTTCCACCTCCACCACCGGCAAAATTCATTTTAGCAGCCCCTGCTCCAAAACCACCACCACCACCGCCACCGGTGCCTTGAATCCCTCCACCATTAAATCCATCCCCACCTGAAAGACGGTTATTTCTCTCACCGCCTGTACTAACTGCAACAGAATTAGCAAGAAGTTCAAATAAGGATGTAGACGTGTTAGGTCCTTTGCCTGATTTGGCCATTGTAGTTCCATCTACCCTATCGCCCAACCAACCTATCTGTCCTCCAGATCCAACTCTATCTCCTGAAGCAGTAGGTCCAACTGAACTATTTACATTCCCTCCAGAATCTCCTCCTGAACTACCTCCTCCTTCCACAGCAAAGGCTCTGCCACCAACTCTAAAGATACCAGCAACGGGTCTGGCAGCACCACCGCCGGCACCAGCCTCAGCCAGCAAATACCATTCCTTAGCAGAAGGACTTTTTCCGGGGGGCAGATATAATATGGCCGAAGATCCACCACCGGCACCAGTAACAGCGGCTGGTGATGGAGCACAGCCCGTCTGTTCTGTACCTCCTTTTTGACCTACAAATACTCGTAAGGTGCCTCCTGCTTGTAGTTGATCAATGCCTGTACCTACCTCAAAAGTCGCATTCACAGTTGCACCTGATCCTCCTCTCACTCTCCGATTACAAGTTCCTCCTCTCAGATAGGCATCGCCACCATCTCCTCCTTTTATGGTAAAGGTGATGCTCTTAGTACCTGGTGCAATTTTATAATCCTTAACCAGCTCAGAAGGATTGATGGTGCTTTCACATTCCAGAAGTGTTTGCCCGTAAGTGTAGTACTGGAAGAATAATGTGACAATTAGAACAAGTATAGATTTGAAATGATTGGCTTGTAGATTAATTTTTTCTGACAAAGTCGTCAGAATAGGTTTTTGATTAAAGTTAATTGTGTTCATGTAGTAGCGTTATTTGGGTGTGAAATTTGTCTTTTGTCTTTTGTGTCTTGTGTCTTGTGTTTTGTGCTAAAGCTTTTTAAAGCA
>JBCBCD010000372.1:0-6745 GCA_038530915.1 Bacteroidota bacterium | reverse complement strand
TTTACTTCCGAGGTAAGGATCTTCTCCGGCACCTTCTATTAGTCGGCCCCACCTGGGATCTCTTGAAATATCGACCATTGGAGCAAAAGTCCAGTTGATTCCGGATGCTGCGGCTTCTCTTGCAGCTACCTGCGCTGCTTGTTCAATAAGAGAAGGATTCCAACTACAGGCTTCAGCCATAGGCATGGGAAACATGGTTTTATAACCATGAATTACATCATAACCAAAAAGCAAAGGAATCTTCAATCTGGATTTCATGGCTGCATTCTGAGCTAATTTTGCATGCGCCACAGAGGTAGCATTAATCATGGCGCCTACTTTTCCCGCTTGAAGATCATCTAGAATTTGTGGATCTAAAGTGACAGTTTCAGCTTCAATGGAGTTATCACGCCAATGCTGTTGGTGCATTTGGCCAATTTTTTCTTCTAAAGTCATTTTTGACAATAGCTGATCGATGGCTCTTTCTGTAGCAGCATTTGTGAGTTGGGCTGAAATACTGGTCATCAAAAGAAAGTTAAGTAGACTGATTGCTAATATTTTTTTCAAAACCAGAAGAGTTGTTTTTAATTAAATGATTTTGTGTTTATTTCTCTTTCCAGACGGCAATCTGACCAGGCTGTAGCTCTTTTGAGCCAAACAGGAACTTACTTCCCTTAGGAATGTCGATGGGTCTGGCTTGTGAGGTATAATTTACTGCTGTCCAAATTCCTTCTCTGAAGTTGACAAAGACATAAGGTTCCAGATCCATTAAAGGGAATGATACAGTTTGACCATATAGTTTTCGCAATACTTGATATTCCAATTCCCAATTATCTGACCAACTACCGATATAGGTTACACTACCATTGCCATTGTTTTTGTGAGTTACTGCTGGAGAATCTTTGTAAAACTGATCAGTAAAGCTTGCCCAGCTTTTTGTTCCTGTTTTTGGAGAAAGTAATGTTCCCCAGGTATGCCAGGAATAGGATTCATTTTCAAAACTGATCTTTCCGGGATGTGCTGCTGGCAGGTGGTCATAGATTTGTATTTCACTGCCAATAAGATTCCAAATAGGCTCTTGTAATTTCATTTCCCATAAGTGACCATTTGGATCTTTCAACCCGGTACGGGTGCTAAGTACCAGTTGGCCGCCTTCATCTACATATTTCTGAAGTCTGTTAATGGTTTCTTTGCTAATGGTTTGGTAAGCCGGAACCACCATAAAAGGATACTCATCAACCGACCATTCCATATCTTCCTGAATAAAGTCTACTTGTACACCCATCCTTTTCAAAGCTGTATAGTAGGTGTAAATGTGTTGCCAACTGTCCCAATCCTCATGGTGCTTATAGTTTTCCATATCCAGGATGTTCTTGTAACTCATTAAAAAGGCAGTCTTAGTTTGGTCGATGTATTCAGAAGAAGCGTTGGCATCCAGCTGACCTTCTATACTTTCAATTTCTTTTAGCGCTTGTAGAAACTCTTCACCACCTCTGTTGACGGTAACTCCATCTGTCATCATAATGCCATGGTGGAATTGCTCACCACCATACAAGGGTTGACGGTAACGGTAGGTACAGATGAATTCATCCCCCAGACTAAAAGCATGCCATACCCACATGCGAACGGCTCCTGGCAGAGGAATAGCATTGATGTTTCCCCAGTTGATTTGGCCGGGTTGTAATTCCATTATTCCGGTATAGCCATGTGTTGACGCTGCCAATTCTGCCGAAAAGGAAAGCTCCATACCACTACCTAAGCGGTATGCCAATTCATCACCACTGCTATTTAGCCAACCGCTGGTCAGGTACATGGTGTGAGCAGAAAAGTCCAACGACTGACGTGTAAGAAAAGGATCAACATTGGCCAGAAACTTGAAATAAGCATAATTGGTCGTGATCCACTGATCTTCAGATGCGATGCCTTGTAGCAAATTGGCCTGATCATTGATGTCTCTTGCAATTTCTTCACCCGTGTATAGTTGGAAATCCAATCTGGCATGTGGATTTACTCCACTTATAGTAGGATTGGGAATTTTAATTTCATTGAAATCTGTAAACGCATAACTCCAAAAGGCACCGCCCCAGGCTTTGTTGAGGGCATCCAGGTTTTGGTATTTATTCTTCAACCAGCTGATGAATTCTTTTTCAGCGGATGGACTGTAATCATATACTGTCTGAATGTGTGGTTCATTGCCAATTTGCCAGCCCCAGATGTGATCGTCATTGCCATATTTTTCGCCCATTTTTCTGACTATGCGTTCTACATAATATTGATAGATTGGGTTGGCCAAAGAAGCCGTTAATCTTGATCCGTTGTGGTAAACTCTGCGGCCGTTTTCATCGACCGCTAATACTTCGGGATGCTTTTTACTCATCCATGCAGGTATACATGGTGAAGGTGTACACATGATGACTTTTAGCTGGTTTTTAGCGGCGAGGTCGACCACTTTATCCAACCATTCAAAATCATATTTTCCTTCTTCAGGTTCTAATTGTATCCAAGCAAACTCAGCTAAATGGATGAACTCGAATCCTAGCTCAGCTATTCTCTTAATATCTCTTTCCCATTGATTTTCAGGCCAATGTTCTGGATAATAATAAACACCAATTTCTGTTCCTGCCGATTGAAAAGTAGCAGGTTTTTGAGCGACTGTACTTACAGTCACGATGAGAAAAATGAAAAGACAAATAAAACTTGAAATGTTCTTTTTCATATTATTGAGTAAGCGTTTTATTTATGGTCTGGTTAAGTAAACTGTCTAATTGTTGAACGATATCAGGATGTTGGTCAGCGACATTGTTTTGTTCTCTCGGGTCTTTGTCCAGGTTGTACAATTGAGGAGCTGTTGATATACCACCTTCAATATTCTTAGTGTTGGCTATCCATGAATGCTTTTGTTGAGTGGGAGCAATGTATTTCCAGGAGCCTTTGCGATAAGCCATTGTAAAAGCTTCTTCCAACATTTCTGTTCTTCCCTCTTGATTTTTACCCAAAAGAGCATCCAGGATATTTTCACTGTCTATGGCTTCTGAATTGTTGAGTTGGTACCCTGCAAGAGGTACAAGTGAAGCCATTAAATCCAATTGATTCCAAAGTGCATTGCTTTTTGTAGGAGCAATTTTTGAGGGCCAATACGCAATGGTGGGTACGCGATGGCCGCCTTCATAAATGCTGTATTTGCCACCACGATAGGGGCCAGCTGGTTGATGATCGCCTAAGAGTTCTACCGCTTCATCTTCATATCCATCATTAAGTACCGGGCCATTATCGCTGGTGAAAATGACCAGTGTGTTTTCCGCTAGACCTCTTTCTTCTAATGCTTCCAATACTTTTCCTGTCATCCAATCCATTTGAACGATGGCATCTCCTCTTGGACCCATTTCTGATTTTCCCACAAAACGTTCATGTACAACTCTGGGAACATGGATGTCGTGAAAAGAGAAGTACAAGAAGAAAGGCTTTTCTTTATTTTCTTCAATAAAGGTTTCTGCTTTTTGAGTAAATAAGTCAGGGAAGTCTTCATCCTGCCACCAGCTGTTTTCAGCTCCGCCCATAAATCCGATCCTGCTTATTCCGTTTACGATTACACCACTGTGTTGTGTATCGGCAGGTTGTCGCAACAATTCGGGATTAGAAAGCCCTGTAGGGTTGCCAAAAGGGTTGGGATCAGATGCATCATCTGTGAAACTTATGGCCAAAGAGTCTCCATCCGTTAAACCTATGACTCTTTGGTTTTCTAGGTAAACAGAAGGTACTCGATCACCTGTAGAAGGAAGGAGAAAGCTATAGTCGAAGCCTATTTCAGCCGGGCCAGGGGTGACGTGTTCGTTCCAGTTGACATTTCCATCTCCTAAGCCCAAATGCCATTTTCCAACCACGGCAGTTGAGTAGCCGACTTCTTTTAATTTAGAGGCTAAAGTGGAAGTGCCCGGACGAATTAAAAGAGGAGCATCACCCGGTAAAATCCCTGCCTTCATTCGAAAGGCATAATTACCTGTAAGCAAGGAGTACCTGGAAGGAGTACAGGTGGCAGCTGAGCTGTGTGCATCGGTAAACAGAATACCATTGGCAGCCATTGCATCAATAGCCGGCGTGGCTACTTTTTTTGCACCATAACAGCCTACATCGCCATAGCCCAAATCATCGACATAGAATATGACAATATTGGGTTTAGTGACTTCCTTATCAGAAGCTTCCTGGCAAGAGTATAAGCACAAACAAAAGAAAGAGAATAGAAAGAATTGACGAATTACCACATAAAAGTGATGCATAAAAATATGAATTTATATGTTGAACAAAATAGGAATTGCCGATTTTGAGGTGGAGTAAAATAGGTTACTTTAAGTTTTAATTTGGTTACAAAGCTTAGATAATACTGGCTTCTGATTTTATCTTAAGCAAAAAAGATAAATGAGATCAATTTTCTTTTGCCTCTTTCTCCTAATCGGTTTTTCCGGATGTCAAAAAAAGGTAACACAAGAAGAGCTTTTACCCGACTACCTCAAAGCTCTTTTACCGGAATGGGACAAAGCCGGTGCGTCTGTTGACATGGATGATTTCCTAAGGGTTAAGGCATATCCAAGTACCGATCTGGATTCACTCATCAATGCCAACAAAGAAATAATTGTTGAGCTTCAGGCAGGAGAATATTTCCTTGATGAACCTTTAAACCTGAAAACGGACGTTTTCCTTAAGGGCATTCATAAAGATTCTGTATTTATCATTAGTACGTTCAAACGACCTTTTCATCCTATGCCGTTAGAAACTCCATGTAGCATTGAGTTTTGGAATGCCAACAACAGTGGACTCAGTAATCTAACTCTGATTTATCGGGCTGTGGATTTTCTCCCTCATCACCAAGAGTACTTTCATGAAGGCTGGGATAAGCAAGTCTTTAAGAATGATCCTCAAGGAGATACATTATTGTATGTAGGGCATGTTGGGATAAAGAATTCCGAGCAGATCACTATAGACAACTGCAATATTTATAATGCTGGTACAGACCCGATAATTATTGCAGAATCCAGTCATGTCAGCATTTTAGATACCCATGTAAAAGGTTCCTACAATAAAGGAGGAAAAGGAAATGGCTACTTCAATATAGATGCCAACAGCAGCTATGTTTTGCTCAAAGGCAATCGGGTAGAAAAGATCAGACATTTGGCCATCCAGAATGGCGCACATCACAACGTTGTTGTAGAAAATGATTTGGAAGTAGATGTGAACTTCCACAATGGAGATGCAGGTTCAAATTTGGTAGAGCGCAATATCATCCGTATTCCCGAATGGCATGGCTGGCATTGCTTTTCAGCTGGTGCCAAGTCTCTGCACGATCCCCCCGGCTCGAACAATTACCTGTTTAATAATTTGACACAATACAAACTTCCTATACCGGTAATCAGACCTATTGCTGTTGAATATGGGGATTCTATTATTTATCAATCCCAACAGATCGTTGATACGATAATGATAAAGGATCAGCCTCAAATCAGATATAAATATGGAGCGGTTGACTTCAAGCGATCAACGCTTAGCAATCGATTATTTGTGATGAACGATCAGTGGAATGATAGAAAAAGAGTTCAATTTTTAGAAGAGTTAGAAGTACAGAGTATATACTTAAAATAATTAAAAGCTATGAAACGCAGACAATTCTTTAATCGCCTTGGATGGTTGGGAGCGATGCCATTAGCACCGAGTTTTCTAATAGGAAATAGTAATGAGCAAGTAATAAGCAATCAACAAATCATTGAGAATGCAGAACCGACCAAAGCTCAAAAGAAATGGATGGATTTGGGCTTCGGCATGTTCATTCACTTTGGCATCAATACTTTTTATGATAAAGAATGGAGTGAAGGGGATTTGGATCCTACAGCTTTTAATCCTACAGCTATTGATACAGATCAGTGGTGTAAGGTGGCTAAAAAAGCAGGGATGAAGTATGTTGTTATAACCACTAAACATCATGATGGTTTCTGTCTATGGCCTTCTAAGTATTCGGATTATACGGTAGCTCAGACTCCTTTTAAAAAGGATATTCTTGCTATGCTGGCTAAATCGGCCAAAAAACATGGTCTGAAACTGGGGTTTTATTATTCGCTTTGGGACAGATACGATCCGTATTATGAGAAAGATTGGTGGAAATTTATGGAAAATATGAAAGGCCAGTTGGTAGAGCTACTAACCAATTATGGAGATCTGGTAGAAATCTGGTTTGATGGTTTTTGGAAAAAACAAAAAAATGGCTGGACTAAGAAAAATAAGGACATTGATGGCGAAGCAGCTGCCATAGAAAAAAACTTAGAGCGTGATTTGGCTTTTATTCAAGCATGGCGAGTAGAAGGTGCCTATTGGTGGCAAATGGACCACTTGTATCGCTTGATCAAAAGCCATCAGCCTGATTGTTTGGTCATGAATAATTCCACAACTGCTTATCCGGGAGTACCTTTGCATCCGGTAGATATTCGCAGTGGGGAGAAATATACTGAAGTCAAAACAGACAAAAAGATTTGGAACTGGTTGGGGAATGATATTTACCTACCACTGCAAATAGAAACGACCATGTCTACAAAGGGTAATAAGAGGTTTCCTAGTGGGAATTGGTTTTGGCATGAAGATGATCATTCTGTACGGTCTAAAGAGGAGATTAAAAACTTGCTTCAGGTGGCTTCAAAAATGGAAGCGAATTTACTGTTGAATGTGGGTATATCTAATAAGGGTTTGTTAAGGAAGGAGGATGAGTAGGTGTTGTCGATATTAAAAT
>JBCBCD010000371.1:0-6782 GCA_038530915.1 Bacteroidota bacterium | reverse complement strand
ATTGTGGTCCAAAGGTATTGTCTGTATCTATATCAAATAAAGGAGTGGCATTGTCAACAGGAGGTAAGATACAGGTCGTTGAAACCGCTCCATTAGAATATAGATACAGACAATACCTTTGGACCACAATGTAACGATGGTGATATTCTTGGGGATGTGATGAATGGCCAATTAACATTTACTCTGACTCAACCGACCTTTGCTACTTGTGAGGATGCTACCTTTAATGTTTACATCGATAATGAGCCTTTTGATTTAACCGCTATCAATGATGCAGAGCTAATTGCAGGCGGCCCTTATGGCTTTGATGATGTTATACAAGTAATGGGCTTAGGTGAAGGCATGCATTACATCGCTTTGGAAGTGGTAGATGCAGATGGTTGTTTCTTTACAGAAAGCAAGTGTTTAGCAGTAGGAAGAGAAATTATAGATTTGCAAGTTAATGATACCAAAACACCTAAATTATCAGTTACCATCGATGATCCGGTTATAGGACAAACTACAGTTGTAGGAAATGGTCCTGCAGACGAAGCCAATGAAAACACCAAAACTATAGATTTAGGAACTATTGATACAGGTGCAGATTGTTGCTTTACAGTAGATTTTTTAATTGAAGCAGAAGATAATTGTGATGGTTTTCCGGTGGTCACAGCGACGTCCACAGGAAATGTAACCCGCTCCGAGGTAATTGAAGATGTTGGCAACCCACAAGCGGGAATGTTCGAGGGAGCCATAAAAGTTATCTTCTGCCCGGGTCAAAGTTCGGTTACCTTGACTTCTACTGATGAAAATGGAAATACCTCTTCTATTACTTATCTGGTGAAAATTGAAGATAAGCCAGTAGTCATTGATTTACAAGCAAGTACTTTCTATGTAGGAGTTTGTGAAAGTGATATTGGATTCAACTATTCTTTCCTAATTATTGATCCTTGTAACACGATCACAACAGTTTCTCCATTTACTACAGGAGGTAGCTTGGCACCATTCGAAGACATGAGCCAGCGTGTAATTGAAAAGATTGGTAACTCTCTTTTCGTACAGGTAGTCTTTATGGATGTACCTGAAGATGATTACAACTTTAATGTAACCTTTGATAATACCTTAGCAAGTGTACCGATTAGTGTAGTGCCTTTATCAGAGTCTAACTTCAAAGACCTTTCCTGTAACGACGATGTAAATGTATCACTAGGTGATGATTGTGCTTCTGTGGTAACTGCGGATATGGTATTGGAAGGGACTAACTTGTGTAACGACAACTTTGTAATTGACATTACCTATGATGCTCAAAACTGGGAAAGCAATCGCATCAGCAGAAAAGGTACTTATGTCTACGAGGCATTTACCATAGATAACAAATTTATTTGCCAGGGCCGCATTACTGGTGTTGATAATGACGACCCCACTTATCCACGTGAAATCTTCGATGCTGTAGTGACCTGTGACGATATAGATACCTTGCTCGCCTTGTCAGATGATGAGCTTTTAAGAACAAGAATAGATGACATTTGCTTTTTTGATGGGAAAAGCTGGGACATTTTGGAAGCCCAAAATGCCTTTTTCATTGATGATATCACAGACAACTGTTCTGATTATTGTGAATTGATCTTCGATATTTCCGATAACTTCGTAAGTGGAGATTTATGTGCTGGTGAAAGAATGATCGAGCGTACCATTAATGTTACAGATGCACATGGTAATACAAGCACCTTTATTGTACGCTTCATAGCAGAACAACCAGAACTATTATTTGATGAAATTGAAGACCAGACCTTAGACTTGTGCCTTGGAGATTATGATTTAACAGAAACAGGCCAGCCTTATTACTACAGCTATTGTCTGGATGATGAAGGAGAACGCATTAAAGTATATCCAACCTTTGATGAGACCAATACTTCAAGGTTCTGTGGATTTATACTCAGCTTTGAAGATACAGAGTTTCCTGAGGAATGTGGTGGTATTAAGCTAATCAGAAACTGGACATACATTGATGAATGTGAGAATCCTAATGAATTGCAGGAAATTGAAGAACAAATCATTAAATTAGATTATCTGACACCACCGGATGTAAGTTGTGATCCAGACTTTCCTGATGTGATTTCTACAAGTGGCATTGATTGTTTGGCCGATTATATCTTCCCGGCACCAATTGTGGATGGTTGTATAGGTGGCTCTTGGGATTACAATATCAAGTTGTATCAGATCATTCCTGAGCTAAATGAACGTGGAAGACCGACTGGTGATTCTATTGAGGTATTAGCTACGTATCCAATTACTCGTTTGGATGGAGGTAGCTACACCGTAACAGGACTAGAAGTAGGAAAATACCGCATTTCTTATCAGGTCGTTACAGAATGTGGGGTAGTTACTGAGCCTATATATTGTCCATTTGATGTAAAAGACTTGGTAGAACCAGTTGTAGTTCTTAATGACGAACTGAATGTTGCCATTGGTGGAGAAAATATCGCTAAAGTATGCTTACAAGATGTAGATGAAGGATCAAAAGACAATTGTGAGCTGGTCGATTTGAAAATTAGAAGAGAATTGTGGGACGAAGCATGTCGTCAGTCTTACATAGAACAAGTATTAGGGGTTTCAAGCTTGGATGACTTGATTAAAGAAGATTTGGGAGACGGACAAGCTGTTTGGTACAGAGTAGAAGGTGGAATCAACAGAGTGGACCTGGTCGTATTAGAATTGACTAAAGATGGCTTACAATATTTCTCAGCATGGCAGGAATGTGTGTTGTTCACTTGTTGTGATGTGACTTCAGCGGTTGGAAATTATACAGTAGTTGAAGCCAGAGCTGAAGATAAACATGGTAATGTCAATACCAACTGGATGAAAGTAACCATCGAAAACAAAATTATCCCAAGGTGTATTGCTCCTGACCCAATAACTTTAGAGTGTATTGATTTGACAGAAATGGAAGCTCAGGATATTAACTTTGTAAGATCTAGGTTTGGTACGGCACAGGAATTGATTGCAAACAATGAATTAATAATAGATTTCAACTGTACAGTAGAAGTAGAAGACACGATTTCATGGATGGCTGGTGACTGTTCTGAAGGAATGTTAACACGTATTTTTACAGTTTATGCTCCTGATGGCTCTGGCATCAATACCTCTACTTGTGAACAAAAGATCAATATAGAACGGGTGATTGATTACCAAATTAAGTTTCCGGCTGATTATCAGGAAACTTGTCAGGGTGATGGTGGCGAGGATTTGGAGATCGAAACCTATGGTTGTGATATTTTTGCAATTTACAGAGATACGGTTGATTTTGAAGTGTTTGAAGATTTCTGTTTCAGAAGGTATGTTACTTATAGTGTGGTCAATTGGTGTGAGTACGATGGGGTGACAGAAGAACCGACCATCATTGTTAGAGATATCGATTGTGATGATGATACTTTTGAATGTACTTGGTTTAGAAACGATAGAGGAAATGTATATATAGACGATGATGACAATCCAAAAGATGATCCTATTGTTTTCTGGCGAAGAGGAGACGATTCTTATGACTCAGGTGAGTGTGATCTAGGGGGACAACCCTATGAAATTACTCCTGGCTTCTGGGAGTATACCCAATCGATAGAAGTATTTGACAATACAGCTCCTGAAATTGATGTAGACACTTTTGACTTCTGTGCATTCGGAGCCAGTGGTGCTGCTGCTTGTAGAGGAGAAGTATGGGTGCCATATACCGTTAAAGACATTTGTACCAAAGAAGTAGAAACCAGATCTGTACTGATTTCTATTGATGGTGCTCAAGCCTTTGATGCAAGAAATGATTTGTATACAATAGTAGATGAAGGAGATGGAAGGTTTGCAGTTATGAGTATGCCAGATGTAGGTATTCCTGAAGGCAACCATACCTTTGTAATAACTGTCGCCGATAAATGTGGAAATGTACAAACTCGCGAAACTCCTTTCACAGTAACAGATTGTAAGACACCTTCACCATTGTGTTATGCGGAATTGACGGTTGATTTATTCCCACTTGTAGAAAATGAAGAGATTGTAGGTGGAATGAATTCATTCCCTGCTGTTGATTTCATTGCTATCAGTAGCCAGGATTGTAATCCTCATCCTAATGCAGATCCATTAGAAGATGGCGAAAATGAAGTTAGGTATTATGCTGTTCGTCAAGATGAAATCGTAGCTGCAGGATTGGATTTACCTACCGCAGATTATTTGACTGATGAATATAGAGCAGTTGATTTCACTTGTTTTGACGAGGGTAGAGTAATTGTAGTTTTTGTCATTGGAGAAGATGGTCTGGGTAATTTTGATTTCTGTACGATTAATGTAACTGTAGATCAAGGACAAGATCCTTGTGACGGACTTGATTTGGAAGCTGCTCGAATAGCCGGCTCAATAACCAGTGAAAAAGGCGATCCGGTTGCAGATGTAGAAGTAACTCTTTCTGGTTCGATGAGCCAAAAACTGACAACGAACAACAGTGGAAATTACTTCTTTGATGGTATTATTTTGGGTAATGATTATACCGTTACTCCTAACTTGGATCAGGATTATTCAAATGGGGTTTCTACTTTTGATTTAGTACTGATTACCAAGCATATTTTGGGTGTTTCGGATTTTGATACCCCTTATAAATTAATTGCAGCGGATGTAAACAATTCTGGTTCAATTACGACCTTGGATTTGATTCAGTTGAGAAAAATGATTCTATCCATCTCAGATGAGTTTTCTAACAATACCAGCTGGCGATTTATCCCTGTAGATCATCAGTTTGCGAATCCTGCACAGCCCTGGAATACTATTTTCCCTGAATTCATCAACCTCAATAATTTGGATGATGATGTGCTTACGGCTGATTTTATGGCTGTGAAAGTAGGAGATGTTAATGGAAGTGTTTCTCCAAATGGTCTGGTAAGCTCTATTCGTAATTTTAAAGGCACATTCCCAATCTCTGCTGAAGACGCAATCATGCAGCAAAACGAGACCTATGAGGTAAGCCTAAGTGCTAAAGCTATCAAGCAAGTAGAAGGCTTCCAGTTTACACTTTCTTTTGATGTAGAAAAAATAGAGTTGGTAGATATCCAGCACTCCTTATTGAAAGATGAAAATATTGGTTTGAGGTATGTTGAAGATGGATTCATTACTGTAAGTTGGAATGGTACGAACTCACAATTTGATGAAGAACTCTTTACACTATCCTTTAAGGCAAAATCTAGCGTTCAACTAAGTAAGGTGTTGAATGTCTCATCCCGTTTTACAGCAGCAGAAGCTTATGCTAATAATGGCAATTTAAATAACATTGCTTTTGAGTTTGATGGACAAGCCTTAATCCAAGATAAAGTGGAATTGTACCAAAATATCCCAAATCCATTCAACAATACAACCACAATTGGTTTCTATCTACCTGAAGCGACAGGAGTAAATATTTTATTTAGAGATGCTAATGGTAGAATCCTGCATCAATTGAATGGCAATTATTCGAAGGGTAAAAATCAAATTCAAATCAACAAAAAAGATCTCGGCTCCGGAGTGATTTATTATACGCTGGAGAG
Organism: Bacteroidota bacterium; assembly: GCA_038530915.1. Taxonomy (GTDB): domain Bacteria; phylum Bacteroidota; class Bacteroidia; order Chitinophagales; family Saprospiraceae; genus JANQPA01. The sequence continues at coordinate 1,248 of JBCBCD010000371.1, read as the reverse complement.
TGGAGCGTTTGTGATTACAAAACGAATGCTGGTATTATAACATGTTGCTATGCTGTCATGCTATTATTTTTTCATGGCAGCATAACAATAGAATAGCATAAAAACATAATTTTTACCTCATTTTGGGTATATCTTTTTTAATACATGGTATTAAAATTATCCCTATATTTGTGCCATATGACGTCCCTTTAATTTTTTCTACTCCATATTTCACCAGAATCATAATCTCTTTGATAAAGACTTCCTTTTTATCATCGCACACAGAAAAAGAGCTAATTCAATTATTTAACATTCATATTCTTGTGAACTATGTCCAAAATCTTTACATGTTTCCCAAAAACTAGGTTTATGGGGATGCAGCTCATAGCTGTTTTCTGCCTATTTGCCGCCTTTTCTACTCAAGAGCTTCAAGCACAATCCAGCTGTGATGCTCAAATTCAAGTAAATAATGATTTTCTATGTTTACCAGGCACCGTAGATTTAACATTTACAGGTTCTAATGGTACGCCTGATTACAACTTTACCTACGATGTCGATTATGTCGATGATGCGTTGACTGATGTAACAGGTCAAACAATTTCTACTACTGGAGGAGCTTCTTCCGTTACTGCTAACGGAGTTACAGTACTGGGTAATGCTACGATTAGAATTACCAATGTTACTGATGCCAATGGTTGTGATGTGACTTTCGGTCCTGATGACAGAACGGTCAGTATTCAGACTGTTGATTTAGATAGGATCAGCAACTTAAATCCTACTTTTTGTAGTGATGATTTAGCAGATGCAAATGATTTCAAGGTAGACCTTTCTGATGGTTCTTTCTTTACTGATGGAGACAATGAGGCTACTTATGGGGATGATTACACCGTTTATTACTACAATGACAGTGGTGATTTTGATTCTAATGATCCTGCTGCCAATTCTATTGATCCAATGCAGACATTGGCACTGGAAATTGATGGCACAACTGAGTTTACATTTCATGTGGTAGGATTTTTTGATAACAATGGTCCTTTCCCCTGTTTTAGAACAGATGATATCACTTTCACAGTTAATGAAAATCCTGATATTGCAGGAACTACGCTCTACTATTGTGAAGGGGATGAAGTCGATCTAGGCCTAGGATTTGATTTCTTGAATGGTGGTGATGATAAGGTATATCCAACACAAGCAGATGCAGAGAACGAAACCAATGAAATCACAGATCTAACTTTTGTTCAAGATCCGGGTGTTGAAGATTATTTTGTA